>DSBZ01000188.1 GCA_011057175.1 Candidatus Acetothermia bacterium | reverse complement strand
CGGGGAGTTGGTGCGGGTCGAGATCTCTCCCGAGGTGGCCCGCCCCGAGGAGGTGGACCTCCTCTCGGATCTCGTGGTGGCCGCGGTTCGGGAGGCGCAGGCGAAAGCCAAGGAGCTGGCCCAGCAGACGATGGCCCCTCTGATGCGATTCCTCCCCCCTGGGTGTGTCCCATGATCGAGCCCCTCGAGGAGCTCCTCGCCGCCCTGTCGCGCCTCCCGGGGCTCGGTCGGCGGTCCGCGGAGCGGATCGCGTTCTTCCTCCTCGCCAAGCCGGACGAGGGGAAGCGACTGGAGGCGGCCCTGGCCGGACTGGGCCGCATCGGACGCTGCCCCCAGTGCGGGAACTTCGCGGACGAAGGCCTGTGCAGGCTGTGCCGCGATCCGAAGCGGGACAGGACTACGATCTGCGTCGTCGCCCGGCCGTGGGAGATCCCCCATCTCGAGCGCACTGGCGAGTACCGCGGCCTGTACCACGTGTTGGGTGGGCTCGTTTCCCCGAGCGCGGGGGTCGGGCCCGAGGACCTTGCCGTGGAGTCGCTGGTGGAGCGGGTGAAGCGGGAGGGGATCCGCGAGGTGATCCTGGCCCTGGAACCCAAGCTGGAAGGGGACCTCACCGCGATGCACCTCCTGGAGAGGCTCAAGCCGCTTGGGGTGGCGGTTTCGCAGCTCGCCCACGGGATCCCGGTGGGAAGGGACCTCGAATCGGCCGACGAGCTGACCCTGGGGCGCGCGCTCAAGGGGCGCACGCCCCTCTAGCTCTACGCCCGGCAGGATTTGAACCTGCGGCCTTTGGCTCCGGAGGCCAACGCTCTGTCCACTGAGCTACGGGCGCTGGCGGAGGGAGTGGGATTCGAACCCACGGCTCGGGCTCAACACCCCAGCAACGGCTTAGCAAGCCGTCGTCTTCGACCGCTCGACCATCCCTCCGGTTTCGTCATTCTACCCCCGCCCTCGTTTTCGTGCCAAACCATGGAACGGAAGGGCGCTCCCGGACAAGCTATCATCAGGCAATGGCGAAGCGGCGCGACGGCATAGGACATCCACTTGACCGGTACCGCGGGTTCCTCCTCGACATCGACGGAGTGCTGGTGCGAGGGAGGGAAGCGATCCCCGGCGCGGCGGAGGCCCTCGCGGCCCTGAGGGGGCACGGTCGGGTCGTCCTCCTCACCAACAACGCGACCCGCTCCCGGCGGGGGATGGCGGCCCGGCTGGCGGAAGCGGGGTTCGCTGTAGCGGCGGACGAGGTGGTCCCCAGCGCGTACGTCGCCGCGCGCTTCCTGCGCGAGAAGCACGGTCCAGTTCGGTTCTGGGCGCTTGGGGAGGAAGGTTTGGGCGAGGAGATGACCCTCGCTGGGCATGTCCCGACTTCCCCAACCGCGGCGGAGTGGGTCGTGGTGGGGATGGACCGGGGGCTCACCTACGACAAGCTCGCCCAGGCATTGCGGGCTTTCCAGTCCGGGGCGCGCTTCTTGGCCACGAATTGCGATGCGACCTACCCCACCGAGG
>DSBZ01000012.1 GCA_011057175.1 Candidatus Acetothermia bacterium | reverse complement strand
CGGGAGGTGAGGATCTTCGGGACCGACTACGACACGCCCGACGGGACCGCGATCCGGGACTACATCCACGTTTCCGACCTCGCCCGGGCGCACGTCCTGGCCCTGCGGGCGCTCGAGGAGGGGCGGGCGGCGGAGGCGTACAACCTGGGGACGGGGCAGGGGCACACGGTGCGGGAGGTGGTCGAGGTCTGCCGGCGGGTGACCGGGCGGGAGATCCGGGCCGTGGACGCGCCGCGCCGTCCGGGGGACCCGGCGGCCCTCGTCGCCGACCCGTCCCGGGCCAAGCGGGAGCTGGGTTGGGAGCCCAAGTTCACGGCCCTCGATCCCATCGTAGAGACCGCGTGGCGGTGGATGACCCGCCCCCGCGCGTAGGGGCGGACCTTGCGTCCGCCCGCCGTTCCGTCAGGGCATTTGCCTTCGGTCCCCCGTTTCAGGTAGCCTGCGGGGCTTGGAGCGGTAGGATCGCGTTTGACCTCAGGAGGGGTGGACCCATGGACGAGTACGAGGTCGATCTGAGGGAGTACTTCCTCATCCTGTGGAAGGGGAAGTGGATCGTGTCGGGGGTGCTCGTGTTGGCGTTGGCCGTTGCCGCAGCCCTCACGTTGCGCACGCCGGCCCAGTTTCAGGCGGAGGTGCTGCTCGCGGTGGGGGATCCGCTGGCGAAGGGCGAGGTCTACACCCCGCCCACCACGGGCTGGATCGTGGAGCGGGTGCGGGATCCCGCGATCCTCGACCGCGCGACGGCGAGCGCGTCCGTGTCCTCTGAGTGGCTGTCCGGAGCCCTGACGGCGGCAGAGCAGGGCCCCTTCGTCAGGCTCGCGGTGCAGGGCACGCGCCCGCGGGCGGAGCTCGCGGCGGTCCTGGACCGGGTGGTGGTCGCCCTCCACGAGGACCTGGCGGCGGAGGTGGCCCGGGCCGCGGAGCGCCGTTTGGCCGAGGTGCAGACCGAGCGGGAACGCCTCCGGGCGCGCCTCGCGGCGTGGGAGGAGGAACTTGATCGGGTGCGTGCGGCCACCGAGGCGAGCCGGGACCGGCTGCGCGAGGAGATCGCTCGGGTCCAGGATGATCCTGCGTTGCGGACCCTCAGGGTAGGGGGCGAGGCCACGATTCAAGGGTACGTCGTCCAGAAGGAATTGGATCTCCTGTACGCTCGCCTCCAGAGTGCCGAGCTCGCTCTCGACCAGATGGGGCGCGCGGGACCGTCCTACGTGGCCGGGACAGCGTGGGAGGGCCTGGTCGATCAACTCGGGGCCCTGGACGAAGAGGAGACCGTTCTACGGGGCGTGTGGGCGGAGCCCCCGAGCCCTGTGTCCGTGGTTCGCGGTCCCGTCGCCTCGGGCCCGTTACGGCCGAGCCTGAAGATGAACCTGGCGGTGGCTGGGGTCCTGGGGCTGTTCGTAGGGGTCCTCCTCGTGTTTCTTATCCACGCCCTGCGGGCCCCGACCGAGGAGCCGCGGCACACGGGGCGGACGCCGGGGCAGGAGAGTGGGGGTTGAGGTACTTCGGGACGGATGG
>DSBZ01000214.1 GCA_011057175.1 Candidatus Acetothermia bacterium | reverse complement strand
GGTCTCCGGCGAGGCTATCCGTACGTTGGCCCTGTACCACGTGGCCATGCTGTCACACTACGTAGGCCTTCCCGTGATCGGAACAGGGGGGGTCATGTCGGGGGAAGACGCGCTCAAGATGATCTACTGCGGGGCGCAGAGTGTGGGTCTGTGCACCGCGCTGATCCTCGACGGGCCGGATGGAGTGCGGCGCATAATCCGGGAGATAACTGACCTGCTCAAGAGTTTGGGGGCAACCTCGTTGGACGACCTGCGGGGAAGGAGCCTCCCCCACATTGCGTTTCCCGTCGACGAGGCGTCCCGGCATGAGTACGAGCACATCGTGTGGCAGGGCCCGCTCCGAACGTCGTTCATCGTACAGGACACGTGCGTTCAGTGCGGTCGGTGTCACCGGATCTGCCCTTACGGGGCCATCGAGGCGAAGGAGGGCAGGTTCTTCATCCACGGGGATCTATGCGAGGGGTGCGGCCTCTGCCTATCGATCTGCCCTGTGCGGGCCATCGTCTGGGAGGAAGGGGTGGGGAGCCGTCCATGAGGATCGTCTTGGAGGGAGGCGCCGTGCTGATTTGCGACGCAGAGCGGCGCGCCTTGTCCGAAGGCTCGGTGGTGATCGAGGATGGGCGGATCGTGTCCGTCGGAGAAGCGCTCCACCAACACCTCCCCTCCGCAGAGCGGGTGGACTGCCGCGGGTGCGTCGTCATGCCGGGGCTCGTGAACAGCCATGTGCACCTGGGGGAGCAGCTGTTCAAAGGTCTGCTGGAGGATGTAGACTTCGAAGGGGTGTTCTACTCGACCCTGTTTGCGTGGGAGGGACGCCTCACGCCCCAACTCGTGCGCCGCGCAAGCCTGGCTGCCGCCGTCGAGAGCCTCCGTTGCGGTGTGACCACGATAGCCGACATGTACCACCACGCCGATGCGACCGCTGAGGCGGTCCAGGCGGTCGGCATCCGCGCCGTCCTCGGCCAGAAGGTCCTCGGGTTCTCGCTGGGACGGCCCCCCGTGGCGAGCGCCGACGGCGTCGACTACCGGTTCGACCGGGGAGCGTTTCGGGATCAGCTTGCCGCAGCGTGTGAGTTCGCGGATCGTGTGAACGGATCGGCCAGCGGCCGGATCACAACCGCGCTCTGTCCCCATGCCACGAACACCCTCGAACCGTGGATGTTGGAGCGCGTGGCGGAAGAGGCGGACCGTCGCTCCCTGCGGGTGCACATGCACGTGGCCCAGATGGAGAGCGAACGAGACGACGTGGCCGCCCGCAGCGGGATGGGATGCGTCGAGATCCTGGACAGCACCGGGCTGCTCACCGAGCGCTTGCTGGCCGCCCACGCGATCTTCGTCTCGGAGTCGGAAGTAAAGCAGCTGAGCGCCCGCCGCGTCGGCGTGGCTCATAACCCGGTGGCCAACGCGAAGGACGGGGGCCTGGTGGCTCCGGTCCCCTTGTTCCGAGCGCAGGGAGTGGAGATTGCGCTGGGCACGGACGCATTCCACATGAACTTGCTCGAGACAGCGAGATTTGCGGTCTACCTCCATCGGGCGCGGGCAGGGGACGCCCG
>DSBZ01000034.1 GCA_011057175.1 Candidatus Acetothermia bacterium | reverse complement strand
TGCTGGCCCTGGCCACTGCGCTCGCGGAGGCGTTCGCGAATGGGGAGCGATGGGCGGAGGTGGAACTGGCCATCGCCTCGGCCCGCAGCTCCCCCGCCGAACGGCTTGCCATCGGCGAGTGGTACGTGGCGCAGGGGGAGTGGCGCAGCGCGTTCCGGATCGGGAGTGCGGTCCTGTCGGTAGTTCCCTGCCCTCGGGCCTACTACCTCGCTTACCCGCTCGCGTGGTGGGACACGGTCCTCCGGTGGGCAGGGCAGTACGGGGTGGATCCCTACCTCGTCCTGGCGGTGATCCGCGAGGAGAGCGGGTTTGCCCCCACCGCCGTCTCCCCTTCCGACGCCCGGGGACTGATGCAGCTCCTCCCCTCCACCGCCCGCTGGATCGCGGAGGAGAAGCTCAAGATCCCGTATGGGGAAGCGGACCTGTATTCCCCTGACGACAACATCCGGCTCGGAACGTGGTACCTCTCGTACCTCCTCGACCAGTTCGAGGGAGACCTGGTCTGGGCCGTCGCCGCCTACAACGGTGGGCCGGGGAACCTCCGCCGGTGGACGGCGAACGGGGTCGCGAGTCCCGCCGACCTCCTTGCCGCCCTTCGCTCCACCGAGACCCGGGAGTACGTGGCGAAGGTCCTCAACGCCTGGCTCACCTACCGCTGGCTGTACGGAGGGTGACCCCCTGAGCCAGCCTGCCCCTAGAGTCCGAACCCGGTGAAGGGAAGCTCTGCTAGGGGGACATTCCCGTTCAGTTCCGGCTTGAGCACCATCCAGGGCTTGGGGGCGAGGACCACGGCGCCGGGCGGGACATCCTCCCGCACCACCGCGCCGGCTCCGATCCGGGCCCCCTTCCCCACCCGAACCGGGCCCAGGACCACGGCCGCTGCCCCGAGGACGACCCCGCTCTCCACGGTGGGGTGGCGCTTGCCCGGCCGGACGGCCACGCCCCCCAGGACCACGCCGGAGTAGAGGTGGACATCGTCCCCGATCTCCGCGGTCTCCCCGATGACCACCCCCATCCCGTGGTCGATCGTCACCCGCCGGCCTAGGTGGGCGCCGGGGTGGATCTCGACCCCCGTCCGCCGGCGGACGAAGTGGGCCAGGACCCGTGCGGGGAACCGCCACCCGTGTCGCCACAGCCAGTGGTTGATCCGATGGACCCACACTGCATGCATCCCCGGGTACAGGAGGAGGATCTCCAGGGCGCTCCGCGCCGCCGGGTCCCGGGCCCGGATCGCTCGGATGTCGTCAACGATCCCCCACATCGCTGCCTCCGCCGAATAAGCCCGTGGACAGGTACCGCTCCCCGGTGTCGGGGAGGACTACGACAAGGAATTTCCCCTGGAACTCAGGCCGCGCCGCGACCCGCAGCGCCGCGGCCACCGCGGCTCCCGAGGAGATCCCGGCGAGGATCCCCTCCGTGCGGGCCAGGCGCCGCGCCGCCTCTGCTGCCTCGTCGTCGGACACGGCGATTACCTCGTCCGCCACGGAGCGGTCGAAGACCTCGGGGACGAATCCGGCCCCGATCCCCTGGATCCGATGGCGTCCCGGGGTCCCCCCAGAGAGGACGGGGGAAGCCGCCGGCTCCACCGCCAC
>DSBZ01000018.1 GCA_011057175.1 Candidatus Acetothermia bacterium | reverse complement strand
GTGGGGATCAACCTCCTCCGGGAGGGGCTGGATCTCCCCGAGGTGTCGCTCGTGGCGATCCTCGATGCGGACAAGGAGGGGTTCCTCCGCTCGGCGACGTCCCTCATCCAGACGATCGGCCGCGCAGCGAGGAACGTCCGCGGCAAGGTCATCCTCTACGCCGACCTCGTCACGGAGGCGATCCGCCAGGCAGTGGATGAGACGAACCGGAGGCGGGAGATCCAGCTCGCCTACAACCGGCGGCACGGGATCACGCCCCAGACGATCGAGAAAGGGGTGCGGGACATCGTGGCCGAGTTCTCGGGCCGGCGGGCGGAGCCGGTGGAGCTCCCCAAGGAGCCGGCCCAGCTCCCCCGCGACGAGATCGCCCGGCTCGTGCGGACCCTCGAGAAGGAGATGAAGGCCGCGGCGGAGGCCCTGGAGTTCGAGCTCGCCGCGGCCTACCGCGACAAGCTCCGCGAGCTCCGCCGCCTCCTCTAGGACGTCACCGTGTGCGGCGCCTCCGGGTCGCCGTGGGCTTCGTCGCGCCCGGCACGAGCTCGGCCTTCGCGTCGAGCCGGGCCACGACGTGGGCGATGAGCTTGGCTGCGTTCTCCACATCCGCAAGCGACACGACCTCGCACGGGGAGTGCATGTACCGGTTGGGGATCGAGACCAGCGCGGTCGCCACCCCGGCCCGGTTGAGCTGGATCGCGTTGGCGTCCGTCCCCGTCCCGGAGGGTGCTGCCTCCACCTGGTAGGGGATCTTCGCCTTCTTGGCCGTATCCACGACGAGGTCGAAGAGCTTGGGGTTGATGTTCGGGCCGCGGGCGATGGCCGGGCCCTTACCGAGCGCGATCTCGCCGAGCTTCTTCTTCTCCCCTTCCGTCCCGGGGGTGTCTGTGGTGTGGCAGACGTCGACGGCGATCCCCACCGTGGGGTCGAGGCCGTAGGCGCTCGTCCGCGCCCCGCGGAGCCCGATCTCTTCCTGGACCGTGGCCACGGCGAACACGGCCGCCTTGGGCTTGAGCGCCTTCGCCAGCTGCAGGGCTTCGAGGACGACGAACGCCCCGATCCGGTCATCGATCCCCCGCGCCACGAGGAGATCCTCGGAGAGCCGGTCCGGATTGTGGGCGACCACGATCGGGTCCCCGATCGCGACTGCCTTCTGCGCCTCCGCCTTCGATTTGGCGCCGATGTCGATCCACAGGTCCTCGACCTTGACCACGGTCTTCCGGTCCTCCTCGGCGAGGAGGTGGATCGGTTTGCGGCCGATGACGCCGAGGATGCGGCCGCCCTTGGTGTGGACCCACACCCGCTGCCCAGGGAGGACCTGGGCGTCCCAGCCCCCAATCGGACGGGCATAAAGGTACCCGGAGTCCGTGATGTGGGACACCATGAGCCCGATCTCGTCCATGTGCCCTGCGAGCATGATCCGCGGAGTGCCGGCTTCGTTCAGGGCCGCAAACGCATTCCCGTGGAGGTCGACCCACGTGCGGTGGGCGAACTTCTCCGCTTCTTCCCGCCACACCGCAGCCGCATCGACCTCAAACCCCGAGGGGCTGATCGTGGCGAGGAACCGCTCCAGGAACGTGAACTTGTTCTTGTCCATCCCGTCTCCTTCCCGTTACCAGGATGGAG
>DSBZ01000228.1 GCA_011057175.1 Candidatus Acetothermia bacterium | reverse complement strand
CCATCTGGTAGGCGAGCACGGTGGCTACGGCGATGATGAGGCAGGGCCACAACGCCGATAGCATCCCCACCGCCATCCCCTCCGTCACCCCGATCGCCGGTCCGGACTGGTACGCCTTGGCGAGCTCCCGGGTCGGCTTGTAGCGGCTCGAGGTGTAGTACTCGGACACAAACCCGATCCCGACTCCGCTTGCGATCCCCATGATCGCGGAGAAGAACGGGATCCAGTTGAACGGGGACAGCCAGGTGATGAGGGCAGCGAACCCGGCGGTGAGGATTGCCCCGATCCGCGTCCCATTCATGAGGATTCCCTGCATATTCGTTTCCCGACGGGAGAAGCGGATGTAGGCAATTGCAATCAAGCAGGCCACGATCCCCCCCGTCACGAAGAGAACCGGCATTAGGAGAAACCACCAGAACTCGGCTTCGTTCGGCTGAACGCCGATTCCGAACCGCGCGAGCAGGGCAGTGATGTCTGTGTTCAGCCTCCCCACGTAGACGTAGAGCGCGATCACGATCGAGGCGATCACGGAGCCGATGAACGACTCCAGGAGGTCGGCCCCGAGGCCACCCACGTCGCCCACGTTGTCCCCCACATTGTCAGCGATCGTCGCCGGGTTGCGCGGGTCGTCCTCGGGGATCTTCAGCTCGACCTTCCCCACCAAGTCAGCAGCCATATCCGCCGCCTTGGTGTAGATACCCCCGCCCACGCGGTCGAACAGGGCCACGAGCGACGCGCCAGCGGAGTACGCAGACACGATGAGGGCAGCCTTGATGAAGTTCACGTCCGCCCCGGGGATCCCAAAGATCGGCTTCGTGTGGATGTGGAGGATATTCGGGTCGAACTCGCGGCGGAAGAGGACGATGACGAGGACCAGCCCCCCCACCGCCAGCCCAGCCACGGCCATCCCCATCACCGAACCTCCTGAGAACGCGACGCGCAGCGCGTCCTTGATCGAACGCTGGGCAGCCTCGGTCGTACGCGCGTTAGCGAGGGTGGCGGCGTTCATCCCAAGGAATCCCGCCGCCATGGCCAGGGTCGAGCCGATGACAAACGCGACCGCCACGTCCCAGTAGAACACGGCCCACAGGATCGCCGCCACGACGAACATGGTGACGATCATCACCTTGGCCTCGGCGATCATGAACGCCCACGCTCCATCGCGGATGTACCTCTGGATCTCCGCCATTCGGTCCGATCCAGGACTGCGCCGCGCCACGGAGAAAGTGGCATAGGCCGACGAAGCAAGCGCTACCAGCGATACGAGGGCCGCGGCCCCCAACATCCAACCCATCGCTCCCGCCTCCTTTGACGTGTGCAGTGGATCAGCAATCGGGCGCAACTCTACCCTCGACGAAGGACCCCCTCAAGGCATGGGACTGATCCTCCGGTGGCGACGAGACCCGTGTCCGATGCCTTGGCGACGAACACGGCCTGGGAGAGGCCCACCGGCCGCTGCCCCCGCGAGCGCGATGGGCTACGGTGCCCGTGGGATCGCACCCGAGTGGTAAGAAAGGAGGGCACGCGTGACAGCGAAACGGGTTTTGGGAGGGCTCCTGGCCGGTCTGCTCCTCGGGGCCGGGCTGGGTCTCGGTCAGGAGGGGGCCATCCCTCCCCCGCCTGAGGT
>DSBZ01000078.1 GCA_011057175.1 Candidatus Acetothermia bacterium | reverse complement strand
CTCTTCCCCCTCGGCCATCTCCTTGAGGGCCGGCACCTGCTCCAGGGCGCGAGGAAGGGTCATCCCAAATGGGACGAGCTTCGCGATTCGATCCGCTCGTTCGTAGGGTAGTCCCAAGACGCGGGCCACGTCGCGGACCACCGACCGAGCCGCCATCCGGTCGAACGTGGCGATCTGGGCGAGGTGATCGCGGCCGTAGCGGTCGGCGACGTAGCGGATGACGTCGTCCCGACCCCGGATGCAGAAATCGACATCGAAATCGGGCAAGGTCACGCGATCCGGGTTCAGGAATCGCTCGAAGAGGAGGCCGAACCGAAGCGGATCCACCTGGGTGATCCCCAACACGTAGGCCACGAGCGAGCCCGCTGCTGATCCCCGGCCTGGCCCGACGGGGATCCTGTTCCGGCGCGCGTAGCCGACGAAGTCGGCGACGATCAGGAAGTAGGGGGCGAGGTCCATCCGCGTGATCACATCAAGCTCGTAAGCGAGCCGCTCCTCGACCTCCGGGGGGAGGGGATCCCCGAATCTCCTCCGTGCGCCGGCCCACGCCTGCTGGGCGAGCTCCTCATTGGGAGGGAGCACCCCCGGGTAGCGGGGGAGGAGGCGTCTCCCCAGATCGAGTTCGAGCTCGCACCGCTCGGCCACAGCGCGCGTCGCGGCGAGCGCCTGGGGCACCTCCCGGAACCGGGCCGCCATCTCCTCCTCGGTGAGGAAGTGGTACCCATCCCCGTCGAAGGACCGGGCATCGGGATCGGACAGCTTCTTGCCGGCCTGGATGTTGATGAGGACGCGGTGCGGCTCCTGATCCTCGGCGTAGAGGTAGTGCACATCGGCCGTGGCGACGACGGGGAGGTCCAACCGCGCAGCGAGGGCGAGCTGGTCGCGCACCAGCGCCCGATGTCGCTCCAGACCATGGTCCTGAAGCTCGATGTAGAACCTACCGGGGAACACCTCCCCCAGCCGGCCCGCCGCCGTCGCCGCCTCGTCCGGCCGCCCCTGAAGGAGGAGGCGCTGCACCTCGCCCGACTCGCAGGCCGACAGGGCGATCAACCCTTGCGCATGGTCCGCGAGGAGCTCCAGGTCGACCCGCGGCTTGTAGTAGAACCCTTCAGTATGGGCGCGGCTGGTGAGGAGGAGGAGGTTCTGCCAACCCGTCCGGTCCATTGCCAGCAGGACGAGGTGGTATGGGGAGCGGCTCCGGGAGGGGTGGCGGGAGTGTCGCGAACCAGGGGCGACGTAGAGCTCGGCCCCGAGGAGGGGCTTGATCCCCTTCTCCCGGGCCGCCCGGTAGAACTTGACCGCCCCCGACACGTTCCCGTGATCGGTGAGGGCGAGGGCGGGCATCCCCAGCTCCGCGGCACGGGCGACCAGTTCCCGCACCCGCCCCATCGCATCGAGGAGCGAGTACTCGGAATGCACGTGCAGGTGAACGAACGCCACCCTACCTCCGCACGAGCACGATCCGCTCTTCGTCGGGGTACCCCCAATGAAGCTTCGTCCGCGCCTCCCGCTCCACGACGTGGGGCAGGGCGGCTGCGGCGAGCTCGCGCCGCAGGACGAGGATCCCCTCGTGGACCTCCGCCTCCCGGGTGCGGAGGAGGACGAGGTCGGCCTCCGCCTCGCGGATCGCGCAGATCCT
>DSBZ01000088.1 GCA_011057175.1 Candidatus Acetothermia bacterium | reverse complement strand
GGTCCGCACCGGACCGCGGCGCGAGGCATTCCGGGCCGCGGTCGGGGACGCCCTGCGCTCCGAGCGGCAGACGGCGCAGGTCCACGCGAGGCGCGCGTTCCGCCTCGAACCGTGCCCCGTGTGCCAAGCCGCAGAGACCGCGCGCGAGCGAACGGTCGCCCTCATCACCGCTTCCCTCGGCGATCCGCGAGTCCGACGGGCCTACGAAGCCGGAGACGGTGTATGCTTGCGCCATCTCCCAGCGGCCTCGGCTCACGCCGGAGCGGCTGAGGCTGCCCTCATCCTCCACACGGCGCGGGTCAGGCTCTCCGTCCTCAACTGGGAACTGGAGGAGTTCCTGCGCAAGCAGAGCTGGGACACGCGCTTCGAGGCGCGGGGGCCCGAGGGGGGAGCGTGGCGACGGGCGGCGCGATACGGCGAAGCGTCACCCGCAGCGAGCTCCGGCTGAACCTGCTCCGGATCTGCAGCCGCGAGCCGCGCACGAGCCACGACCTCATCCACGCCCCGTCCTACCCGGGCATCGAGACGAACCTGTTCACCATCCAGTCGGAGATCGGGGTCACGATCGAGCTCGGCGAGTGCAAGAACCGAGAACTCCTCGTCCGGGTGGGTCAGGTCTCAGATCCGATCGTCCCGGATGGATACACCGAGCTCCTGCGCACGTCGCTTCTCGCGTTCCTCCTCGTGCCGGAGTTGGCGTACGCGGAGCCCGAGGCCTATGCCCTGTACCTGGACGCTTGGTTCTCTGCTCCCGCCGTGACGGAGGACCTCGGCGCGAAGAGGGAGGGAGTGCACGCCCTGTTCCTCGCATTCCCGGAGCTCGCCCACCGTCTGTTCTACGTGGCGCGGGAGGGGACGGCGCGGCGGGCGGGGCTCCCGTTCGGACTCCCTGAGACGGAGTGGATCCGCGTGTTCGGCCTCTACCACCTCGCCGACCTGCCCACCGGCCCGATTCGCCTGAAGGCCCGCGAGGCGTGGGCGGCGCTGCGGCGACCGCCCCTCCCTGCCGGGTGGGCGCACCTCGGGCGCCAGGACTTGGGATCGGTGAGGAACCCCTGGATACGCCGGATCCTTCGGGGAACGCAGCTTCTCCCGCACCGTCTTCCCGCTACGGGTCCTCTCCCCTTCGCGATCGCCCCCCTGGCCGGGCCCGAGCTCATGAAGGATCGAGGAGGGTTCCATCAGGACTGATTGCGAGCCCGGCTACCCAGTCCGTGTGCCCCGCGAACACCGCGAGTTCGACGAGCGCACGGACATTCCACAGGCGAACCGTGCCGTCCCACGCCCCCGAGGCGAGGGTCGTTCCGTCGGGGCTGATCGCCACGCACTCCACCCGTTCCGCAGGGCCCCGGAAGGTGTGGAACAGCTCCTGCGTAGCTGCGTCCCGAATCTGAACGGTCCCGTCGGAGCCGCCAACGGCTTCCCACGTTCCGTCCGGGCTCGTGGCGGACGGCGGGATCCACCGGTGGGGCCTCTCTCCGTGGGCCGCAGGAGCTTCGGGGGAGCTTCGGGTGAGCAGATCAGCCTCCATCTCCTTCGTGGCGCGTGAAGTCTCGACCAGCCGTCCCGTGCGAATATCCCAGCGGAACAATCCCCCCTCGCGGGTCCGAGCCGACAGCACGGTCCCATCGGGACTGAACGTCACCCTGTCC
>DSBZ01000047.1 GCA_011057175.1 Candidatus Acetothermia bacterium | reverse complement strand
GCGGGATCGTCCACCCGGTTCACCCCGACGTCGATCACCACCGCCCCCTCCCGGACCATGTCCGTCTGAAGCGTCCCCGGCCGGCCCACGGCGACGACGACGATGTCCGCCTGGCGGGTGAACGGGCCCAGGTCCGGCGTGGCCGAATGGCAGAGGGTCACTGTGGCATCCCCCCGCGGCCCCTTCTGGGAGAGGAGGATCGAAAGCGGCCGCCCGACGAGGGGGCTCCGGCCCACGATCACCACGTGCTTCCCCGCGGGAGGGTACCCGCTCCGGAGGAGGATCTCCTGGACCGCGTGGGGGGTACAGGGGAGGAGGTAGGGGTCCCCGCGCACGAACCGGCCGATGTTCGCGGGGTGGAGGCAGTCCACGTCCTTCCGGGAATCGACCGCCCCGCAGGCGCGCTCCGGAGAGAGGCCGGGCGGCAGGGGGAGCTGGACGAGGATCCCATGGAACCGGGGATCCCCGTTCAGGGAAGCGATCAGCGCCAGGAGCTCGTCCTCCGTCGTCCGCTCGGGGAGGACCGTGATCTCGGAGAGGAAGCCCAGCCCGTGGGCCGCCTTCTCCTTCTGGCGGACGTAGGAGGCCGATGCAGGGTCGTCCCCCACCCGGACGAGGGCCAGCCCTGGGACGACCCCTCTCCGGGCCAGCCCGGCGACCCGCGCCTGGAGCTCAGCCCGGATCTCGGCCGCGATCTCCTCCCCGAAGAGGATCCGCCCCACGCCTACTTCCCCTCGAGAACGGGTCGGCGGAGCCCGACCAACCCCACGAGGAGCCCCACCCCTGCCAACGCCAGCACCGGCGGGAACACGGCGACGTAGGAGCTCGTGAGGTCGCGCAGGAGGCCGGACATGGCGTTCCCCAGGATCGCCCCCACGCCGTAGGCGGTGAACACGAGCCCGTAGTTCTTGGCGTAGTGCTGGGTCCCGAACAGGGTGGCCGTGGCCGCAGGGGCGATGGCGAGCCACCCGCCGAGGTTGAGCCACAAGACGCTGAACCCCACGAAGTAAGCGATCGGGCTTCCGCCGGCCCGCCAGAGGAGGAGGGCGGCAAGGAGGATGAGCGCGAACGAGAGCGTTGCCGCGTAGCGGGGGGTGAGGCGATCCGTCAGCCAACCGAACAGAGGGCGCCCGACCCCGTTGAACACCGCGAACACGGACACCGCGGCCGCCGAGAGCCCCGCGGAGAGGTTCGCCACCTCCTGGCCAAACGGGGCGGCGATGCCGATCGCCATCAGTCCTGCCAGACACCCGATCGTGTACACCCCCCACAGCGCCCAGAACGTGGGCGTGCACACCATCCGGCCACGATCCATATCCACAACCGAGGGCTCGCTCGCCCCCTTCGACGCTGCGACCTTCCCCCCCTGGGGCGGGAACCTCATCGGGAGAGCGGCGAGGACCATCACCGCGAGAAACACGACCCCCATGATCGTGAACGTGCGCAGCGGTCCCTGGGAGGCGATGACGGCGTTCATGACCGGGGCCACCACCAAGGCCGACGCCCCGAACCCGGCCAGGGTGAGCCCCACCGCCAACCCCCGCCGATCCGGGAACCACTTCCCGACCACGGCGATGGGACACCCGTACGCAATGCCGACCCCAGCCCCACCAATCATCCCGTAGAACAGGGTCAACAGCCCGACGTTCGGGGAG
>DSBZ01000106.1 GCA_011057175.1 Candidatus Acetothermia bacterium | reverse complement strand
CTCCCCCCGCCCTCCCCTTCGGCTCGCGGGGGAGCGGGAGCCCCGCCTCGTTCAGCCGGCCACGGGGCGGGACTGTACGGACGCGATGGTCCAGTTCGCCCACGACTTCCTCTCCTCCCTCCCGCCCGTGGACGGGTTCGTCCTCAAGAACCGCTCCCCCTCTTGTGGGATCGCCGACGCCAAGGTCTACTCCTCCGCCGAGAAGGGCGGCGCGATCGCCCGCCGCGCCGGGCTGTTTGGGGACGCGGTCCGAGAACGGTTCCCGAACCTGCCGATCGAGGACGAGGGCCGGCTCACGAACCGGGCCCTCCGGGAGTCGTTCCTCACCGCGGCGTTCGCCTTGGCCTCCCTCCGCGCGGCGGAGGCGGGCGGGGAGCTGCGGGACCTGGTCGCGTTCCACTCCCGCTACAAGCTTCTCCTGATGGCCCTGAGCCAGGCCCGGCTGCGGGAGCTGGGGCAGATCGTCGCCAACCCCGACCGACGGCCAGCCGCGGAGGTGTTCGGCCTGTACCGAAGGCAGTTCGAGGCCGCGCTGTGCCAGCCCCTGCGCCGGCCGTCGGCGGCCAACGCCCTGCTCCACGCGTTCGGGTATGTCTCAGAGGGGCTCTCACTCGGCGAGCGGGCCTACTTTCTGGAGGCCCTCGGGGAGTACCGGGTCAGGCGCACGCCCCTCTCCACACCCGTGGGCGTGCTGCGGGCGTGGATCGTCCGGTTCGACGTCCCCTACCTCGCCGACCAGAGGCTGTTCTTCCCGTTCCCGTCCTCCCTCCTCTCCCCGGAGGACTCGGCGGGGGGGCGGGAGGACCGGTGAGGATCGGCTATCCCTGCATCAACCTGAGCCTCCCCTGCCGGCCCAGCCGCAGCTTCCGCCTCGCGTCCCTGGGCAAGGAGCGCCTCTACGCCACCGTGGACGGGAATCTCCGCTGCCTGGAGGAGATCGTGCGGTGGAACGCTCGCCACGGGCTCCTCTTTTTCCGCATCACCTCCGACCTCGTCCCCCTCGCCTCCCGCCCGGAGAACCTCTTCCCCTGGGGCGAGGAGTTCGCCGAGGTGTTCGCGCGCATTGGGGGGCTCATCCGCTCCTCTGGGATGCGGATCTCCATGCATCCCGGGCAGTACACCCTCCTCAACTCGCCCCGGAGGGAGGTCGTGGCCGCCGCTCTGGCCGACCTCCGCTACCACGCCCAAGTCCTAGACCTGATGGGACTCGACCGCACCGCGAAGATCCAGATCCACGTCGGCGGGGTCTACGGCGACAAGGAGAAGGCGGCCGCCCGGTTCGTCGGCACCGTGGAAGCCCTCCCCAGGCCGATCCGGGAGCGGCTCGTCGTGGAGAACGACGAGCGGTCCTACACCCTCTCGGATGTCCTGCGGATCCACCGGAGAACGGGCCTCCCCGTGGTGTTCGACCTCCTCCACCACGAGCTCAACCCCGACGGGAGCGGGGTCTCCGAGGCCCTCGCCGCCCAGCGGGAGACGTGGGGACTCGCAGACGGGCCTCCGATCGTGGACTACTCCTCGCCTCTCCCCGGGGGCCGTCCGGGAAGCCACGCCCACGCCCTCGACGAGGAGCACTTCCTCCGGTTCCTCGAGGCGAGCAAGCCCCACGACTTCGACCTCATGCTCGAGGTGAAGGAAAAGGAGGCAAGCGCCTTGCG
>DSBZ01000071.1 GCA_011057175.1 Candidatus Acetothermia bacterium | reverse complement strand
GGGGGGGGGCGGAGGACGAGGCGGCCCGGTGGTGGGCGCAGAACGCGGCGAAGCCGCTCGTCGCCTACATCGCTGGCTTCTCGGCCCCGCCGGGAAAGCGGATGGGCCACGCCGGGGCGATCGTCACCGGGGGGGACGACACCGCCCAGGCGAAGGCGGAGCGGCTGGAGAGGGTGGGGATCCCCGTTGCTCGGACGCCGAGCGAAGTCGCCCGCCTCGTTCGGGGGGTGCTCCGGTGAGTCGAACCTTCGGCCTGGTCGGCCTCCCCAACGCGGGGAAGTCCACGATCTTCAACGCCCTCACCTTGGCTGGGGCAAGGGTCGAGGCGTACCCGTTCTGCACGATCGAGCCCCACCACGGCGTCGCCTCCGTCCCCGATGCGCGGCTGGACCAGCTCCACGCCCTGTTCCCCGAGAAGAGGAAGGTCCCGACGACGATCGAGGTTGTGGACATCGCTGGCCTGGTGGAGGGGGCTTCCCAAGGAGAGGGCCTGGGGAACCAATTCCTCGCTGAGATCCGCGGGGTGGAGGCGATCCTCCACGTCGTGCGCTGCTTCGAGGACCCGGACGTCGCCCATCCGATGGGGTCGCTCGATGTGCGGCGGGACATCCGGGTCGTGGAAGGGGAGCTCCTTGCCAAGGACCGGGAGACCCTGGAGCGGCGGCGGGAGCGGTCCGCCAAGGCCGCCCGCACCGGGGACAAGGCGGCCCAGGAGGAGGTCGCGCTCCTCGACCGCCTCCTCGAGGCCGTGAAGCGCGGGAAGCCGATCCGTGCCCTCTCCTTCTCTTCCCACGACCTTCCCCTCCTCCGCGAGATCTCCCCCCTCACCGCCAAGCCCGTCCTCTACGTAGCCAACGTCGGCGACGCTGGTGAGAACGAGCTGTCGCAGGCGGTGGAGGAGGAGGCCCGTGAAAGCGGGGCGGGGTGGATCGTCATCCGGGGGAAGCTCGAGGCCGAGCTCGGGGAGGCGTGCGCCAACGAAGGGGAGCGGACCGCGTTCCTCCACGAGTACGGGCTGGCTGAGTCAGCCCTCGTGCGGCTGGTGCGCGAGGCCTACCGCCTCCTCGCCGTGATCACCTTCTACACGGTGGAGGGCCCCGAGGTACGGGCGTGGACCGTGCCCGCCGGGATGAGGGCTCCTGACGCTGGAGCGGCGATCCACACCGATTTCCGCGACCGGTTCGTCCTGGCGGAGGTGATGCACCTGGCCGACCTCCTCGCCGCCGGATCCGAGCACGCGCTGCGGGAGGGGGGCAAGATCCGCCGCGCCGGCCGCGAGTATACGGTCCAGGACGGGGACGTGATCCACTTCATCTCCGCCTGATGGCGACGATCGCCCTCCTCCTCGCCAGCGCGGTGTGGGGGTGGACGTTCGCCCTGGTGAAGGACGCGCTCCGGGAAGTGGGTCCGTCGTGGTTCCTCTCCCTGCGGTTCGGCGTGGCGACCCTGTTCGCCGTGCCCCTTCTCCTCGGGCGGCCGGAGTGCCGCTCCGGGCGCAACTGGCGCTGGGGGGCGATCCTCGGACTCGCCCTGTTCGGAGGGTACTTCCTCCAGACATGGGGGCTTGTGTACACCACTGCCCAGAAGTCGGGGCTGATCACGGGGCTGTCCGTGGTCCTCGTCCCGGTGGTGGCGTGGGCGTTCGGACGCCGCCCTCCTGTGGGGG
>DSBZ01000041.1 GCA_011057175.1 Candidatus Acetothermia bacterium | reverse complement strand
AGCAGGAACACGTCCCTCAGCTCGAGCCGCGTGTTCACTTCCAGATGCCGCACCTCGATCTCGATGGAGGGGCGGGCCGCGGGATCCTGGTAGAGGATCACTTCTCGCGGGAGTTGGGTGGAGGGATCCACCTGGAGCACGATCCGTGGGAAGCCCCCCGTGAGGTTTGTGATGACGAACTCGTCGCTTGGGGAACGGGTGGCGTTGCCGGCGGGGGCTGGGACGTAGGCGACGTGGATCCGGTTGCGGCGGAGGCCCTCCCCGATCTCGGCAGGGGAGGGGAGGGCCAGCCAATCGCTCAGCTCATCGGACGTGATCCGGACCTCGATCCCGAGGTCGAGTGCTGGCCGGTGGTGCACGAACAGCCACCCGTCGTCGACGGGGCGTAACGCGAACGACTCCCCGGCGAGGGTGCCGGGGGCGAGGACGTCCAGCCGCAGGTTGGCCGGGGCGAGGAACAAGAAGCGGCCCAGGATCTCTCCCTCCGAACCCCGCACCGCGACCTGGGCCACGAAGTCGCGGATCCCCTCCCACGTGTTGAGGACGAGAAGGAGCCTCTCCACGGCGCGGGCGGGGGAGGAGGGATCGAACCACGACGCGACGACGGGGGCAAGGACGAGGGCCCCCGCCAGGAGCACGATCGCCCCGATCAGCCACACGTTCACCCGGCAATCTTACCCCTTCCTTGCCCAGCTTGCGCAAACTATCTAGAATGGGCGCCGGTGAAAGCGATGGAACTACGTACGGTTCATGATCTTGCACCTCGCGGGGAGAAGGTCCTCCTGCGGGCCGACTTCAACGTGCCCCTCTCCCGCGGGCGGGTGACCGAGGACGGCCGGATCCGGGCGGTGATCCCCACCCTGCGCTGGCTGGTGGAGCGGGGAGCGCGGGTCGCGGTCCTCTCCCACCTCGGCCGCCCGGATGGGAAGGTCGTGGAGGAGCTGCGGATGGCGCCGGTGGCGGAGCGGGTGGGGGAGCTCCTTGGATTCGCGGTGCGTGCCCTCCCGGCCTGTGTGGGGCCGGACGTGGAGCAGGCGGTGAACGGGCTTCCCCCCGGCGGGCTCGTCGTGCTGGAGAACGTGCGGTTCCATCCCGAAGAGGAGAAGAACGATCCGGATTTCGCGCGGGTGCTCGCCTCGCCGTTCGAGGTGTTCGTGAACGAGGCGTTCGCCACCGCCCATCGCGCCCACGCATCCACCGTCGGGGTGGCCCGGTTCCTCCCGGCATATGCCGGTTTCCTCATGGGGCGGGAGGTGGAGGTCCTGTCGAGCGTTCGTGATGATCCCCGCCGTCCCTACTACGTCCTCGTCGGCGGGAAGAAGGCCAAGGACAAGCTTGGCGTCCTCACCGACCTCCTGGCCCGCGTGGATGGGTTCCTCATCGGGGGAGGGGTGGCGTTCACCTTCCTCGCCGCGCAGGGGCATCGCGTGGGGAAGTCGGTGGTGGATCCCGCCCTCGTGGAGACGATCCGCGAGCTCATCCGCCACGCCGAGGAGAGGGGGATATCGCTCCACCTCCCCCAGGACGTGGTGGTGGCCCGGGAGCTCGGTTCCG
The DNA here is from genome assembly GCA_011057175.1 of Candidatus Acetothermia bacterium. Lineage (GTDB taxonomy): Bacteria > Bipolaricaulota > Bipolaricaulia > Bipolaricaulales > Bipolaricaulaceae > Bipolaricaulis. The sequence continues at coordinate 115 of DSBZ01000041.1, read as the reverse complement.
ACACGGAGGCGCGGGTCGTCCCTGCGGACGCGATCCCCGAGGGGTGGATGGGCCTCGACATCGGACCGGCCACCGTGCAGCGGTTCGCGGAGGTCGTGGCGGGGGCGGGGACGGT
>DSBZ01000070.1 GCA_011057175.1 Candidatus Acetothermia bacterium | reverse complement strand
GGCTGCGGCAGGGGTCCGTCTACCGCCAGCGGAGCGTGACCGTCCACTACCTCAACTACCACCGCCCGTGCGGGTACGCGACCCAGGTCGTGGACCGCAAGGGGAAGATCCGCAAGCACTACGAGGCGTACCTCACGCCGTACGAAAAGCTCATGCGGCCGGGGGTAACGATGGCGGAGCTGGAACCGCTCGCCCAAAGCCACAGCCGAGTACGCTCTCCTCGTCAAGCAGGCAAAGTCCAAGCTCTTCCGTTCCTTCGCTCCAGCGGCTACAGTACCCTGACCGCTCACGCCTTCATGCTCATCTTCGGATGAGAAAGGACTGGGAAGCGCGCGCTCGGCGGACCGAGTCGCGCCGGGCCGCGATCAGATCGTTGCCGCCTCGTGGTCGATGAAGATGTCCCCCGCCACGGGTCCCAGTTCCACCTCCGCCTCCGCGACGAGCTCGATGCGCAGGAGCGCTGACCTGTACCACGGCTCGAGCCTCCCCGGTGCCCGCCGCACCGGGAGGCGCTCCCACGCCCGCATCATCTCCACATACGGCCAGTTGACGTAGCTGTGAAAGCGGTCGTGGAGGTCGGTGATCACCGTTCCCCACTCCAGGAGCTGGCGCTGGATCGCCCGCCACTTGGCGAGCGAGGCCTCGGCGTGGGTGAGCCCGAGGTACCCCGCACCGCCAGGGCCGCGGAGGGCGGAGAGGCCCCGCCCGGCGAAGAGGAGGAATCCCTGTAGGCTCTCCGTGGGATCACAGAGGAACGTGTCGAAGCGGGAGCGGAGGGCGGACGGGAGCGGGCGCCGGAGATCGTGCTCATGGACAGCGACGGAAAGCCCGGCGCGGTCCGCTGCCGCCGTGATGAACGACGTGATCCGGGTGTCGGCATCGAGGACGGCCACCCGGCGCGGGAGGCCGCTCAGGGCCGCGGCCAGCGATACCAGATCATCGTCCCCGAGGATGAGAAGGTCCTTCCCCTCGAGATCCCCTTTCGCCCACATCGCAGCAACGCGGGCGATCGTCGTCTCCTCCGTCACATAGCCCTGATCGAACTCCTGGGACGCCTCGGGACGGCCCGCGACCAGGCGGTGGAACTCCGCCTCGAGCTCGCGCAGGAGCCCCAGCTCCACCCCCCGCCCCCCGCACCGCGGGCAGGCGAGCGCGCGGGCCGGCGCGATCCGGAGCCGGGCGCATCCCTCCTCCCCATCCTGGGTCAGGCGAACCGCACTCCCCGTCGTCTCCACCCATCCCGCTTCCGCGAGGCAGTGCAGTCCGGCACAGACCACGAGAAGGGGGACGCCGGCAAGCTCGACGATGCGCCAGATGTCCTCTGAAGCGAGGAGCGCCGCGAGGATCCGCTCCATATCCCGCATCGAGGCGGCAAGCCCCGTCACCTGTCGCACCTGGCCTGCGAGCGTGCCGAGATCCACCGGTTCCCCCTCCTAGCGCTCGATGGGCTCGTCCTTGGGGAAGAAGGAGAGGGCGCGAGCGCCCTCCGCGGTCACGGCGACGAGGTCCTCGATCCGGATCCCGAACCGCCCCGGGAGGTAGACCCCCGGCTCGATCGTGACCACGTTGCCGGCAGCGAGCGTGTCTTCCGACGTCGGGCCAACGCCGGGCGCCTCATGGACCTCCAACCCTACCCCATGACCGAGTCCATGGCCGAACCTGTCGCCGTACCCGGCCTGGGC
>DSBZ01000064.1 GCA_011057175.1 Candidatus Acetothermia bacterium | reverse complement strand
TCCCCATCCAGGAAGCGCATCGGGAGGGAGAGGCGGGCCGCTTGTTCCTGGGCCAACCGGCGCAGCCTATCGGCTTCGGCAGCGCAGGCCTGATGGGCGGAGCGGTCGGCCGGAGAGGCGGGCCGGGCCAGGCGCGCCTTGGGGTTGGGAGGGCTGACGATGGGCGACTTGAGGACCTTCGCCAGCCACAGAGTGCGCCCTTCGTCCTCGACCCACACCTCGCCCGTGTTCCCCACCCCTCCGTCCCACACCGCGTGGTGGACATCGCAGGGCGGGCCGAGGCGACGGACGAGGGCCCCTAACCTCTCCGCGGCCACAGCGCCACCACCTCCGCCAGGAGCCGAGGATTCGCGTTGTCGTCGAGCTCCCCGCGGGAAAGCGACGCCTTGCGCGCCCACGCTAGCCGCGCGTCGGGCGGGAGCTCCGCCCACATCTCCGGCGCCTCCACGACCAGGAAATGGGTCAGCTCATCGAGGAACGCAGCCACGGTCCCCTTCCCGTCCTTGGACAGGCGCTCCACAGCCTGGAGGATCTCGTCCGTGGCCATGCGGGGAAGGGCTTCCGCCAGTCGGCGCCCGAACGCGCGCCGCCGGAGCGGATCCCCAGCGTCCGACGCAAAACGCGAGACCAGCTCCGCAAGCGGGAGGGCCCGCGCTTCCGAGTCCGCCTCTTCCCACTCCCGCAGTGGATCGCGACGTCCGGCGAGGAACGCCGCTGCCTCCTCGACGCGGTCGTCGAGGAGCGTGGCGATGAACGCGATCTCGTCGTCCGTGTAGCCTGCCCCATCGAGCGCTGCCTTGATCTGGGCAAGCGGACCCGAGCACCACACGAGCGCGCATCGCGAGCGCACCGTGGGGAGCACCCGGTCGAGGGCTTCCGCGAACAAGACCGCCTTGAGGTGAGGCGGCATCTCCTCCAGGAGCTTGAGGAGCGCGTTCGCGGCTTCGCGGGTCAGCCTCTCCGCCGGCCCGATGACGGCCACCTTGTGGGGGGCGCGGACCGGTCCGTAGCGAGCCCACAGGATGGCATCGCGGACGAGGTCGATCCCCAGCTCCCCCGCATCCGGGACGAGGCGGCGCAGGTCCGGGTGGCTCGCCGAGGCGTCCCCGAGGAGGGCGGCCGCCGCGGCGAGGGCGGTGGGCTTCGCTCCCGGTCCCACGTAGAGCTCGGGGATCATCATCGAGAAGGGTACGGGGCCGCTCCCGGGGAAACAAGGTGCCCCCGCTGCCCTTGACGGGCGGGTCGGTCCCGGTAGAGTTCGGTCCGCGACGGGTTCCTCAGCGAGAGCGGGGCGTAGCGCAGCTCGGGAGCGCACCTGCTTTGGGAGCAGGGGGTCGCTGGTTCAAATCCAGTCGCCCCGACCAGCTAGGATCCAAGTCCGTCACCAGGAACCACGATTGGTCACCGGGAATCCCTGTCCGCACTGGTCGTCCGTCTCCTCTCGTCTGTTCGTGGGGGTAGGGGACGGGCGAGGCGGCAGAGCTCCGCGCAGAGCGGGACCCGTGGAGGGAGCTCGCTCTCGCGGCGGGGGAGCGGTTGTGGGCTGCCGTGTTCGGGAGGCGACGAGCGGTGCGGAAGGGATCGGTGGGAACTCGTGAGCACACCCCGGACCCACGGTACTGCCACCACGTCCTACCGGAAGCGGGGAAGAGAGGACTCAACGCCCTTCGTCCTTCGATCGGGTGG
>DSBZ01000192.1 GCA_011057175.1 Candidatus Acetothermia bacterium | reverse complement strand
GGGGCCTCCGCAGCGACGACGATGCCCATCCCGTAGAGGGCCTGGACAAGCCGGCGGTGGGCGTCGTCGCCCACGGCGAGCTTGCGTGCGGTGAGGCCATCCAAGGGCGGGCGGGGAAACCCCTTGATCGTGTAGTAGATCTGGCGCGGGCACTTGCCGACCTCGCTCACGTAGAAGTAGTCCCGCGGCCGGCCCCGCTCCTCGCGCTGGAAGTATTGGTCGAGCTTATCGACGAGCATCGCCGTCCAGTCTACCCGGGGCCGGCTAGAGGAGCAATGGATGCTCTGGGCGATCAGAATTGATCGAGGACGTCAAGGACGTCCAGCTCGGCCACGTTCGCCGGGACGCCGAGGAGGGAGGCGAGGTTGGGCTGGGTGGCCCCCCCGTCGCCGGAGATGAGCTCCTTCACGTACAGCCCGCCCTGACAGAGGATCTCCACCTCCGCCTCGGTGGGGGAGAGGAGGCGGCCGGTGGCCTCGTGAACCCGCCGCGTCCGGGTGCGGTCCGCCCGGCGGTGGCGGACCCGGACCGGGGTCCGCTGCTCGATCTCCCCCACCAGCGCCGCCAAGGCCTGGGCAAACGCCGCCTCGGCGACGGGCTCCCCGAACTCGACCCGCGCCCGGTACCGCTTGTCGGCGTGCTCTTCCTTCACCTTGACGACGAGCTCCGCCGTCCCGGGCTGGAGGTCGAGCACTTCCACCTTCGCCGCGGCCGCGGTGTTGATGTCCGCAGCCACGCGCTCGAGATCCACCGTCCGGCGGAGGGGCTCCTTGACCTCGACCACGAACGGCCGACCCCGGCCGAGCATCCGGGCGTCGATGTCCTCCCGCCCCGCGCCGTGGAGGTGCCCTCCTGTTCCCATCGTTGCTGACAGGAACGCGGGGAGCACGAGCTCCTCCACCGAAGTCGGGTATTGCTTGCCCGTTCCCCCGCAGCCCGCGCAACCCCGGCCACGACAGCTCCGGCACGGCCAGTGGGTCTGGGGGATTCCCCGGGCGAGCTTGCGGTACCGGCCATAGAAGAACACGGGGGCCACCGTAAGCTCGATCGCCCCCGTCTCCAGGTCCACCGTGAACTGAACGTCGGGCCGGGCGAAGTCCACTGTCGCCGTCCGACCCCGCTCGGCCAGTGCTCGCTCGAACGCCTTCCCCAGCTCCCGGTTCGCGTCGCGGTTGAACGGCTCGGCCCACGGGGAAGGGAACCGCTCGTCGAGGAACTCCGCCACTGCCTCCTGGCGGGGCGTGAGGTGCACGCCGAACAGGAACGTGGCGAACTCGTGCTCCCCCACGAGCCCGGCCGCCTCGCGCGCCCACTCCGTGAGCCGGGCGAAGATCCCCTCGCAGACCCAGCACTTCGACTCGGGAGGAGCGGACGGCGCGCGGGCTGCCGCACGGAGGGACCGGCCACGTTCGACGTTGCCGACCCCCGAACCAAGCCCCGCGAACCGCCGCCCGAGGCATCGATCGCAGATCGGACCAGCGGAGGCGAGAGCAGAGGCGAGTTCGATCGGGTCCATTGCCCCAGGATTATAGGAGGCGTTGCGTCCCTCGCGAGTGCGCGGAGTCCTTTCTCATCCGAAGATGAGCATGAAGGCGTGAGCGGTCAGGGTACTGTAGCCCGTGGAGCGAAGGAACGGAAGAGCTTGGACTTTGCCTGCTTGACGAGGGGAGCGTACTCGGCTGTGGCT
>DSBZ01000254.1 GCA_011057175.1 Candidatus Acetothermia bacterium | reverse complement strand
GGCGGGATAGTGGTGGGACGGGAGGATTTCGTGGAGGGGCTCAAGCCCCTGCTGCAGGGAAAGATCCGTGGAGGAGATCGCGCGGCGGGAGAGGTTGGTCCACCGCCCGAGCCTAGGGGAACTCTTCGCGGGTGCGCAGGAGAGGGGCGATCGTGAGGAGCGGATTTACCGGGCGGTGATGGAGTACGGATACAAGCTGCGGGAGGTGGGAGCGTATATAGGACTGCATTACTCCACGGTGGGCCGGATCGTGGGCCAACAGAAGTCAAAAGTAAAGACCTGACCCCCTTTGCCAACCCCCTTTGCCACCCTTTGTGACCCCCTTTGCGCACTTGTACACTCCCGCGAGCTGGGATACCACGCGTTGCCCTCCCGCATACGGTGCGCGATGGACGCGGATTGGCGGTGGATCCTCTGCGGAGGAGCGGTGGATGGGAGTTGACGGAGCCACCTTCCGCGATATGATTAGCTCCCTAACTGTCAGGTGACTAACCGATGACGGAAACGACGGGAGCCACGGAAGGACCGCTGGGGCACCTCCTTGCGCAGGTGGGCAAGCTCCTCCGGGATCGGATCCACGCTCGCATGGAGGGGATCGGGATCGGCCGAGGACAGGGGTTCATCCTGTTCCGTCTCGGGGAGGAGAACGGCCTCGCCCAAGCCGATCTCGCCCGGAGGGCGTGGGTCCGGCCGGCAACGCTCACCGCCGCCCTACAACGGCTCGAGGAGGAGGGGCTCGTGGAGCGCCGCCCCGATCCCACTGATGCGCGGGTCTCCCGCGTCCACCTCACGGCGAAGGGAGAAGCGACCCGCCGCCAGGCGGAGGCAGTCTGGCAGGAGGTCGAAGCCGACCTGCGTGCGGTCCTGAGCGAGGACGATCGGGCCCAGCTCGTGACGCTCCTGGGGAAGCTCCGCGATGCCCTCGCGGAGAAGAGCCGATGAGATCCCTCGTCCGCATCCTCCGGTTCGTGCGCCCCTACCGATGGCAGGCGATCGGGGCGTTGGCCCTGCTCCTGGGGATGGTGGGGGCGGACCTCCTCATCCCCCGCCTCACCCAACGGATCATCGACCAGGGGATCGCCGAGGGGAACATGACCGTGATCGGGACCACGGCCCTGGCGATGGTTGGGGCGGCACTCCTCTCCACGCTGTTCGCCATCGCGAACACGATCCTCGCGGTGCGGGTCGGCCAGGGGTTCGCCCACGACGTGCGCAGCTCTCTCGTCCGCCAGGTGCAGACGTTCTCGTTCCGGGACCTCGACCGGCTCCAGACCGGGCAGCTCATCGTCCGCACCACGAGCGACGTCGCGATGGTGGAGATGGTCGTGCGGATGTCCCTGCGCATCCTGACCCGGGCCCCGGTGTGGGTGGTGGGCAGCATGGTCCTCCTCTTCCTCACCAGCCGCCAGCTCGCCTGGCTCCTCGTCGCGTTCGTCCCCGTGATCGTGGCCCTCCTCTCCGTGTTCCTCACCCGGGCGCGGGCGATGTTCCTCGGCGTCCAGAAGCAGCTCGATCGGCTGAACACGGTCCTCCAGGAGAACCTGGCCGGGGTGCGGGTGGTGAAGGCGTTCGTCCGGGAGCGGCACGAGGGGCAGCGGTTCGACCGCGAGAACGAGGCTCTGATGCAGAGGAGCATCGACGTGATGACCTTCTTCGCCGTGCTGGCACCCACGATGACGCTCCTCGTCAACCTCGGGGTGGTGGGGGCGATCTGGCT
>DSBZ01000205.1 GCA_011057175.1 Candidatus Acetothermia bacterium | reverse complement strand
GGTCGAGGATCGCCAACCGCGCGCGGCGGGCCTGTTCCATCGCCTGCCGCATGAGATCCGGCGTGATCCCGCCCGTCTTGACGTCGAGCTGGAACGCGGTTACGCCCTCGCGGGTTCCGGCAAGCTTGAAGTCCATGTCCCCGTAGTGGTCCTCGAGGCCGAGGATGTCGGTGAGGATGACGTGCTTGCCCGACTCCTCGTCGCCCACGAGCCCCATCGCCACCCCGGCCACCGGGCGCTTCAAGGGGACCCCGGCGTCCATCATCGCGAGGCTTCCCGAACAGACGGAGGCCATGGACGAGGATCCGTTCGATTCCGTGATTTCCGACACCACGCGGATGATGTAGGGGAACTCGTCGTCCGAGGGCAGCACCGCGCGCAAGGCCCCCTCGGCGAGCCTTCCGTGCCCGATCGACCGCCGGGAAGGGGACCCGATCCGTCCCGCCTCGCCGGTGGCGTAGGGCGGGAAGTTGTAGTGGAGCATGAACCGCTTCAGGCCTTCCTCCATCATCAGGTCGACGATTTGGGCATCGCGCCGCGTCGCGCCGAGGGTGCACGTCCCCAGGGACTGGGTCTCCCCGCGCGTGAAGAGGGCCGAGCCGTGGACGCGAGGGAGGAGCCCGACCTGAATCGAGACGGGCCGGAGCTCGTCCGGTCTCCGGCCGTCCATCCGCTCCCCCCGCTCGAGGATCGCCCGCCGGGCGAACTCCCGGTACACGTCGTCGAAGAGCTGTGTGGCGAGCGCGGCGATCGTGGCCCTCTTCTCCTCCGGGTAGCCCGCCGCCACTGCCCCCGCCGCCTCGGTGGCCAACGCTTGGGCCATCCTCTCCCGGCCGAGCTTCGTCGGAGCGGCCCGGAGCTCGGGGAGGCGGGGCCACACGAACTCCTTCACCTTGCCGCGCACTTCCGCGACCTCCGCGGTGGGCGGGGTCGCGGCCCGTTTGGCGACCTCGTGTTGCGCAGCGAACTGCTCCTCGAGGGCGACCAGGTCCTGGATCAGCTTGTGGGCGGCCTCGATCGCTTCGACCACCTTCTCGTCAGCGACCTCCCGCATGTGGCCCTCGACCATCGTCACCGTGGCGCGGGTTCCGGCGACGACGATGTCCATCCGTCCCGTCTCCCGCACCTCGTCGCTCGGATGGGCGATGATCGTCTCCCCGTCCATCCCCAGCCGCACCGCGGCCACCGGGCCCGCGAACGGGGCCGGGGAGATCATGAGCGCTGCCGAGGCGCCGAGGAGGCCCACCACGTCCGGGGGGGCGTCCCTCTCCGCGGAGAGGACGGTGGCCACGATGTGGACCTCTTCTCGGTACCCGTCAGGGAACAACGGCCGGAGCGGGCGGTCGATGAGGCGCGCTGCGAGCACGGCGTCGTCCGATGGCCTCCCCTCCCGCTTGAAGAACCCCCCGGGGATCTTCCCTCCCGCATAGAACCGCTCCTCGAAATCCACCCGGAGCGGGAAGTAATCGAGCTCTTGGGCTGTTGGCTGGCAGACGACGGTCACGAGGACCTTCGTGTCGCCCCACGTCGCGAGGACCGCCCCATCGGCCTGGCGGGCGATGCGCCCGCTCTCCAGGCGGAACGTCTTTCCGGCAAGTATTGCTTGTACCTCTGGCATTCCCCTCACACACCTCTGATGTTGAGTTCCCGGATCACCTGCGCATACCGGCGCGGGTTGGTTCGGCGCAGGTACTGCAACAACCGGCGGCGTTGTCCTACGATCTTG
>DSBZ01000173.1 GCA_011057175.1 Candidatus Acetothermia bacterium | reverse complement strand
GTACCTCATCTGTCCCATCAAGCTCAGGCCAAGCCCTCTGCCCGCCTGCAGGCGCCGCATTGTACCACCGGATCGGGCCCCGCTTCTCTACGTTGGGCTCGAGGTCGCACACCGGATCCGAAGAGCGCGTGTCCGGTAGCGAACGAACCCGCGTCCGTGACACGCCCTACTCTCTCCCGTATCATCCCCAACCATGAGGCGGATAACCTGCCCCAGGATTTCATTCCTTCTTGCCGCCGGAGTCATCGGTTGGGTCGTGGGGGTGTGCGCGATCCGCGGGTTCTGATCCCGCCCCCCCCTCGGCCACCTCTGGCGCCTCCTCCCGGGACTTGACGGCGTTGGACACGAAGGCGAGGAGAACGCCGACGAACAACCCGAGCACCCCCGCCACGGCCACGTTCATCTGCTTGTTGGGCCCGGTCGGTCTGGTGGGGAGAACGGGGAGCTCAACCACGCGGATCGGCTCCGCCGCCTCCGCCCGGGCGAGCCGCGCCTCCTGCAGCTTCGTCCCCACGCGGGCGTACATCTCGCGGAGGAGACTGACCTCGCGCTCGAGCCGCTCCCGCTCGAACTGCGCCGCCACCAGCTCTGCCCGCCTGGTCTCCAGCGCGGCTCGGGTTTCGGCCACCGCGGTTTCGAGGTAGGCCACCGCCTCGCGGCACTTGGCGAGCTCGGTCTCCCCGGTCGCCAGGCGGTCCCGCAGGCCCATGTGAACGCTGTTCAGCACCTCTTCCTCCACGACCAGGTCGGAGAACGCGGTCACATCCCGTGCCTGGGGCCGGGTGCCGAGGAACTGCCAGACCGCCTCCGCGGAGGGGCCCCGCTGGACCACGAGCCGTTCCGGCTCTCGCGCCAGCGCCTGCTGGATCGCGGCGAGCTCGGCACGGGTCAGCTCCACGTCCCGCCAGGCGGAGGAGAGGTCGGCCATGTACGCCGCGTACCGCTGCTCTAGCTCAGCGATCTCCACGGCGAGGAGCTCCTCCGAGTGGGCCTGCCGCTGCAACCGGAGGGCGTCCTCCAGCGTGCGGAGCTCGTCCTCGACGTCGGAGAAGGTGTCGCTGAGGTAGCTGTACGACTGGGCCGTCCGCGCGAGGAGGAGATCGGCGTTGCGTTCCACGAACGCCTCGGCCCAGGCCGTGGCAAGCCGCACCAACCCCTCGCGCGACGTCCCACGGAACACGGCTCGCACGTAGAGGGGGAAGCGACCGGGGAAATCGCCGGCTGCCGTCTGGGCCACCTCGACCGTCATCCGCTCGCGCAACTCGCTGGACGATGGTCCGTCTCCATCGGGATAAGCACGCGCGCTCACCGCTTCGAGGAGATCTCCGGCCGTGGCCAACCGCCGGTACGTGTCCGGCGAGTAGACGGTGCCCACGGTCGTGCCGGCCACGTCCTGGGCCAAGGGCGGGAGGATGAGGAGGCTCGTCTCCACCTGGTACTGGGCGGGCAGCCGGTAGACGACGATCAGCGCCGCAGCCACCGCCGCCACGAACGTGACGATGACGACCCACTTCTCCTTCCACAGGATGAGGAAGTACTCCCTTAGATCGACCTCGTGCTCGTCCATGGGTCCACCCCTCCTAAGGTCAAACGCGATCTTACCGCTCCAAGCCCCGCAGGCTACCTGAAACGGGGGCCGAAGGCAAATGCCTTGACGGAACGGCGGGCGGACGCAAGGTCCGCCCCTACGCGCGGGGGCGGGTCATCCACCGCCACGCGGTCTCCACGAT
>DSBZ01000154.1 GCA_011057175.1 Candidatus Acetothermia bacterium | reverse complement strand
CTGTCCGGGGTCGGAGCACATGTACTCGTGGTGGGCGGCGTAGGCGACCCCGGGGTGGCGGGCGAGGGCCTCCACGACCCGGGGGACGTCGACCGTGGTGGCGATGTTCTTCCCGCAGTGGCAAACGAACACCCCGATCCGGGGCCCGCGACCCGCGGCGGATGACGGCCTACGGTCAACGGTTGACGGGTTACGGTTCACGGTAGTACTCCTTCACGTAGGAATACCCAGCCTCGAACGCTTTCTGGTTGATGTCGCGGGTGTGGGAGGGGACGGAGGCGAGGACGGCCTTGAGGAGGGCGTCCTTGGACACGGCGGGGACCGCGGCGGCGAGGGCACCGAGGACGACCACGTTGGCCACGATCTTGCGGCCCAGGCCCTCCGCGATGCGGGTGGCGGGGACGAGGATGAGCCGGACGTCCGTGCGCGGCTCGTGCTCCACGAGGTCCTCGTCGAGGATGAGGGTGCCCCCGGGCTGGATGTCCCGGCCGTAGGTGGCGTAGGCCTCCTGGGACATGATCACCGCCACGTCGGGGGTGGTGACGACCGGGTAGTCCACCGGGGTGTCGGCCACGACCACCTCGGCCGCGCACGCCCCGCCGCGGGCCTCCGGGCCGTAGGACTGGGTGAGGGCGGCGTGCTTTCCGTCGAAGATGACCGCTCCCTGGCCGGCGATCCTCCCCGCGGAGATGATCCCCTGGCCGCCGAACCCGGCGAACCGGATCTCCTGGCGCATGGTCCACCAAAACTACCTTATCTAGCACGCCCCCGCCATGACGGCGGTCATCCCCCCTCATGACCGCGGACAGGCTGCCCGGGAGGGAGCAACGCGGAGGGGGCAGGTGCGAGGGGGGCATCCGATGGTCTACGCTCGCGTTGGGCTCAATCCTGGAGACTCCTTGTGTCGAGGGTGGCTCGGCTTCGTCGCTGTGGGGTCCCTGCGGGGTCCTCCGAGGCCCAGGCCGCGACGTCGCCGTAGTGCTGGTATTGCTAGCCTCCCACGCCCTCTCCGAGGACGACCGGCAGGTGCTGCGGGAGGCCGGGCTAAGGGTAGTGCTGGACGACGAGGGGGAGTTGGCGCAGGCACTTGCCGTTCGCGCCACCCCCACGTACGTGATCCTTGCCGAGAGGGGGTGATCCGCTGGATACGAGAAGGCGCTGTGGAAGTGGAAGAGCTCCGAACGGCAGTCCTCGCCATCCTTGGTGAGGGCGGAGAGGATGAACGGGAACAAAGCCAAGGAGGTGGATGATGCGAGTACTACTGGTGGTGTTGGGCTTGGTGCTGGCAGCTGGGCTCATCGGTCTGGCCGATGACGGGGTGGAGGATTGTTGCATATGGGTGGACCCGGAGGCTTCCATCCAGGCTCAGATCGACGCAGCCCCGCCCGGGAGCACGCTGTGCCTGCCCGAGGGGACTTGGAGGGAAAGCCTGGTCATCGACAAGCCGCTTACGCTCAGAGGGCAGGGTCCCGAACGAACGATAATCCAGGCCGCGATAATCCAGGACGGAGGGTGGCCCCCCCAGTGCTTTGGGTGAAGGGGCCCCGGACGGGCCGGCCCGTCTCTGTCGTGGTCGAAGGGCTGACGCTTCTCGGTCGCACAACCGTTGTTTGGCCCATCTTCTACAGTTGGTTTTGCGAAGTGAGCTTCTGCAGGGCACTACGACGTCTGGACAAGTGTCTTGGCACCACGGGTGAGCTCTCGTGCCGGAGGGGGGATGGCCACCCCGGCAGCCTG
>DSBZ01000113.1 GCA_011057175.1 Candidatus Acetothermia bacterium | reverse complement strand
TCCGCTGGCCCCGGTCGCGGCGGAGGGAGGCGGGCGTCCCCCGCGGATGGAGGGAGGAGAGGGCCTCGCCGTCGATGCACCCCTTCCGCGGGATCCCCGCTTCTTCCAGGCTCCGATCGCTGCACGCGGCGAGGTCCAGTCGGTGCAGCCGCGCCAGGTCGCGCAGATCGGCGGCGATCCGCTCCCTCTGGGAAGCGGAGGGGTCGTACCACTGCACGGGCCGGCGGAGGACCTTGCCGTATAGGGTGGCGAAGCTCGTGCGGACATCGCGGATCCCGTGGCGAGCGCATGCCCGGAACACGGGCTCGGCCCACGCGACGTTGCTTGCGATCCGGTCCCCCACCCACCAGTGGACGATGGGGTCGAACCGCACCGTGACCCGTTGCGGGTTGCGGCACAGCTCGACGAGGAGGGGGAGCTGATCCAGGGCCTCCTCGGGCGGGGGCACCCCCGGTTCGAGCGGCCCTCCCCCGAGCCCGGTCACGGTGAACTGGGCGGCGACCTGATCGTATCGCGCGAGGAGCTTCCGCACCCCGCGATCGGCGAGGAGGAGGGAGAAGTCCTTCGACCACAGGACGAGGGTGTGGACGCTCGAGGGGACCAACGACACCCGGCGCCGTCCCCCGTAGGGGAGAGCGACGGTTGCCTCCCCCGCCCGCAGGGCGCGGGCGAGCCACGAGAGGTAGCCGCGAGGCAGGTCCGTCCGCCGCGAGGCGGAGATGATGCGGGTGCCGGGGGTGGGACTTGAACCCACACGAGGGTTGGATACCCCACTGGATCCTGAGTCCAGCGCGTCTGCCAATTCCGCCACCCCGGCTCGTCCCCATTCTATGCCGCGGGGAAGGGGGGCACAAGATTTGACGTCGCTCCCCGAGATCCGGTAGACTGTCGGCTGGGTGAGGGAGATGGACGAGCTCAAAGACTTCCGCGTGTTCGCGGACCTGAAACCGGACGACCTGAAGAAACTGGGTGGGCTGGTGCGCTCGATCGACTATGGCGCAGAAGAGCTCTTGTTCATGGAGGGGGCGCCGGCGTTCGGGTTCTACCTCGTGTTCTCCGGGGCCGTCAAGCTCGTCAAGCGCAGTTCCAAGGGGAAATCCCAGATCCTGAAGATCGTCGGCCCGGGGGGGCTCGTCGGGGAGACGACCTTGTTCGACAAGGGCCTCCACAACGCCTATGCCAAGACCCTCATCCCCTCGCGGATCGGCTTCATCGAGCGCGGTGATTTTTTCTATTTCCTCGAACATTACCCGAAGACCGTGTTCCGCTTTTTCGAGCACATCTCCCAGGAGCTCAAGGCCTTCCAGAACAAGCTCGCCGAGCGGTCGTACGCTTCCTCCAAGGAGCGATTGTCGCGCCTCATCCTCGCCCTCGACCGGCTGGGGTTGGGGCTATCGCGGGCTGAACTCGCGGAGATGGCGGGCGTGTCCTCGAAGACGGCGATCCGCACCCTGGGGGAGCTCGAATCCCGCGGCATCGTGGCCATCGACAACCGGCGCATCTCCGTCCTCAAAGAGGACTACCTGAGGCGCCTCGTCGAACCGTTCTCCGTGCCGAGCGACGAAGCGGTCATCATCTGAGCTCCGGGCGCGGGCGAAGTGACCCGTGTCCTTGGCCGGAACGCCCCGATCAGGGATAGTCGAGCGATGTCAGGGGAGAAGATGGCTCAGCGGAGACGGTGCGCGATCGCGGTAGGGATGTTCGCCATCGCTGCTTCCCTCCTCTGGGGGACGGCCATTC
>DSBZ01000196.1 GCA_011057175.1 Candidatus Acetothermia bacterium | reverse complement strand
GGTAGGAGCGGGGGGATGCCCGGCGTAGCCCGGGGCCGCAGACGAGGACGGGCCGCACCCCGCGTCGTTGCACGCCTTGACCTTGTACCAGTAGAGGCGGCCCTGGTTCTCCCTCCCCACGGTGTCGGTGTAGGGGGGGAATGGAGCATCGCCGATGGCCCCGTACCCGCCGTCCTCGGAATCGGCGCGGAGGATGCGGTAGCTCGTCGCCCCTTCCACCGCGGGCCAGTTGACTTGGATCCGGTCCTCGTATTGGCCGAGCGAGGCGGTGACCCCGGTCGGGGCACGATCCGGGGGCAGCGTGGGCAAGAAGTCGAACAACCCGCATCCCCCGATCACGAGCCCGCTCCCGATCAGGAGCAGGGCCAAGCCTGCCTTCCATGCCGCGCCTCGCTTGTCCCTCATCGCCGATCCCCTCCGCTACCGATCATAGGCCGGGTCGCGAGGGGCGACAAACAGAGGCAGCGCGCCATCGAGCCTTTCCAGCTCGGTGTGGAGCGCGTCCGGGGAGGTATGGAGGGCGGTGGTGATCTCCTCCTCTAGGGAGCGAAGTGAAGGCCGGGCCGCTGCGATCGCGTCTCTCGCGGAGGGATAGCGATGGGAGAGCGCCGTCAGCCGAGGGAGGAGCCCGACCACCTCGCCTTCCTTCACGATCTTGTCCGCGTAGTGGACGACCTTCTCCTCCCACGTCTCAGGCTGCGCCCCCAGGACGTGGCGCTCGGCGATCCCGGCCAGGGCAGGCCAGCCAAGGCCGCGCAGGATCTGCCCCGCCTTCATCCCGTGGTCTGCGGGCTTCTCCGCGGACGCCTTGTCCAGGTCGTGGAGCAAGGCCCCACGGTGGACGAGGAGGGGATCGACGTCCACCCCAGCTTCCCGCAGCCGGACCCCCAGGTGGTGGGCCACCGCTGCCACGGCGAGGGAGTGTCGAACGATGTTCTCGGGCACCGCGTGTTCGCGCAGGACCTGCAGGGCTGCGGTGATGTCGGGGAGGAAGGGCTTGTTCAGGATCTGGGGGAGTCCAGCGAGCGCCTGGATCTCCGCGTCGTGGACGGGATGGACAAGCGGGCAGGGGGAACGAGCGGGGTTGAACCACACGACCCGCAGCCCGGCCGACTTCGCCCCCACGATGTCGGTGGTGTAGCCGTCCCCGACCATGACCGCCTCCCCGGGCGGGGAGCCGATTCGATCGAGGGCAGCGCGGAAGAACGCGGGGTCGGGCTTCGCTGCCCCGAGGTCGCGGGCGGTGACCACAACGTCGAAGTAGCGCTCCAGATGAACGCGGGCCAGGGCCTGGCGAACCAGGGCCTCGTCCGAGGCGGGGGTGCCCGTGGCCAGGGCCAGCCGGTACCGCCCGTGCAGGGCGCGCAGGGCGTCCTCCACCCCGGGGACGGCCTCCACCCGCGGCCAGTCCGCCATCGGACCGGCGAACCCCGGGAACTCCCGCATCAGCGTTCCCCCCAGTCGAACAGGATGGCGCGGATCGGACTGCGTTGCCTGGTCATCGTTGGCGATCATACCCGGCAGCGTTCCCAGCGGAGGAACTCATCGCGCACGCCGGTGGGACGGAACCCGGTCTTCTCGAGAACGCGGATCGAGGCCGCGTTGTCCGGCGCAGTCGGCGGCCACGCGTTCCACTGTGGGGCACGTGAACGCCCACGCCACGAGGGCCCCCACGGCCTCGGTGGCGTACCCCTGCCGTCGGAACGCGGGCGCGACCTCGTACCCGATCTCCACGGTCGCGGACCGATCGGGC
>DSBZ01000219.1 GCA_011057175.1 Candidatus Acetothermia bacterium | reverse complement strand
TTCCAGGGGTTGGGGAGGGTGGGGAAGTCGAACCCAAGCTGCCACCGGTCGCCGGCGTCGTAGACGGCGTACCGGAGGAGGTCGAACAGGCCCCGCTCCGCGAACACGCTGTTCAACGGGTAGACGTAGGTCCCAGGTCCGTGGTCGTCCCCCGCCGGGTCGTCCATCGCCCACACCTCGACCCCCTGGATGAGGGTCGGGATCCGTGCCCACAGGGGTCGCAGCGGGGCCTGCCCGAGGAGCTCGCCCGCCCGCTCCAGGGTCACGGCGAGGGTCAGGCTCCCCCCGGGTTCGACGCCGAGCTCCTCGAACGGAACGCCGAACTCGACCACCTCGTCCGCGAAGGCGGCGCGGGCGGTGAGGGTCCGGATCGGGGACGCCAGCCGCCAGCCCCCCTTCCCATCGGCCGCGTACCGGAACACGTACCCCGATCCATCGGCCCTCGCCTTGGCCAGATCGAGCTCCACCGCCGAGGCGAGGGCGAACCCGAGGGCGTCCCCGCTGTGGCGGGTGGCAACGTTGGCCGGCTCCCCGGGCTTTCCGGTTGCGTACAGGACGAGCTTGGCGTCCGTTCCGATCAGGTCGCGGGCCGGCCGGTCGAGGTCCACCCGCACGTAGAGCACACCCTCCCCGTAGGCCACCGCCACCCGCTCGATCACGCCGGTGCCTGCAGCGGTCGCGGCCTCAGCCCACTCGGCCGGCTCCGTCACCTGCCCGTCGAGCACGGGCTTGACCTCGCCCAGGTTGGCCCGGCGGGGGATCCGGAGCCGGAGGGACAGGACCGGGGGGACCTCAGCGTCGGCGTACCCCGCCCCGCGGTAGGCGGCGACGAGGTGGGTCTTCATCAGCCAATCGAACAGATCATCCGTTCCCGAATCCTGGTCGTCGCCGTACCACCAGAACCAGTCCGAGCCCTGGGCGGCGTAGAGGGCCCGGAGGGCCTCCGGACTGGGGTCGCGGGCGAACACCGCCAACCGGGCCGCGGCGAGCCGCCCCCAGGCCTCGTCCTCCTCCGGCTCTCCGGCCCAGGTGGCCAGGTCCCCGGCCCAGGAACCGACCGGGATCGTCGCCAACTCGGCCGGAGCGGGATGACAGGCGAGGAAGCCCCCGGGCGTCACCGTGTTCACCCAGTCCGCCTCGAGGAGCGCCCGGTACAGGGTTCGGAGGAACTCCCGGCCGTTGTCCGGGTAGCCGGCCATGAACATCCAGTTCTCCCCATCCAGGGCCACCACCAGCACGTGCTCTTCGGGCCGGTCGAGGGCCTCCCAGTACCGGCGGACCTCGGCCAGGAAATCGGCCACCGCCTCGGAAGTCGGCTTGTTGCCGTAGGCGAAGCTGATCTTGTCGGACAGGTTGTGGTCGCGGAAGAAGACGGCGATGTCCCCGAACCGCCAAGCTTGGGTGAGCTCGGCCCGCGTCGGGGTACGGCCAAGGGCCGCCGCGAGGGTCCACTCGTCGGCCACCGTCCACGTGAACCCCGCC
This sequence comes from Candidatus Acetothermia bacterium, assembly GCA_011057175.1. Classification (GTDB taxonomy): domain Bacteria; phylum Bipolaricaulota; class Bipolaricaulia; order Bipolaricaulales; family Bipolaricaulaceae; genus Bipolaricaulis. The sequence goes on along the minus strand of DSBZ01000219.1, from coordinate 282 downwards.
TCGGCGAGCAGCTCGACCGCTCGGCCCGACACCGCCTGCTCGGGGGGCCACACCCCTGCTGCGGGGTTCCCGAACAGCCGCGCATGCTGCTCCTGCCCCAGCTGAAGCTGAGCCAGAACGTCCTCGTCCCAGTCCCGGTCGGCCAGGAGGGGGAGGATGGGGTGGTAGAACGGGCTCGTGATGAGCTCGATCCCGAGGTCCGCCACCGCGCGGTAGGCATCCACCACCCGCGTCAGGACCTCGTGCTGGGCCCGGACGGTCTGGACGATGTCCTCCTCCGTC
>DSBZ01000099.1 GCA_011057175.1 Candidatus Acetothermia bacterium | reverse complement strand
GAGCTTTATGCGCCGGCGAGGGAAGCCCCAACCAGGACGAGCGAGAGGAGGATATCCACGCCGACGAACACCGCATACGCCGGAAGCAGCCCCGGCTCGGGGGAGCGCCGCCAATACAGCCCGGCCGCGAGCAGCCCCCCCCCGAGGAAGGCAACGGGGAGCGCGGTGGAGAGGGCCCGGGCCACGGACGGAGCGAGCCACTCCTCGAAGGGGAACCTCGCCATGAGGCCGGAGATGAACATGAGCTTCAGCACGGCGTACGGGACGACGCCCAGCGCCAGCAGGACCTTGGACCGCCCCACCCGGAGATCCCCCTCCCCTCCGAGGATGTAGTGCCCGGCAATAACGACGAGTCCCGGCACCGCTGCCAGGAGGAAGAGGGGGATGGAAGCGAGCCCGGCCGCCAGGCCTGACAGGACCGTGAGGATCACGTAGGCGAGGTCAGCTGAGGAGAACCGGTCGAGGACCGTGCGCTCGGCGGGGGAGGTCGTGGCGTACAGCACGGAGTAGTCCCCGGAGGCGTGCATGTCGAGCCACGCGATGTGCCAGCCTGACGCGGACTGGACAAGCTCGGCCGCAGCGGGGGATCCGTTCGTGACAGCAACGGGGCACCACCCCACTTCCCGGCCATCCTGAAAGAACACGAGCACGGGCTGGAACTCCTCCTTCCGGAATGAGGATAGCTTCGCCGCAACAGCGATCACCCCAACGTCATGTTCCACAGGATAGCCCGAGATGGCTCGGACGCTCGTCCCTGGACCGGGGGCCTCGGCCACAGGGGCCATGAGAAGACCGCTCCCCAGATTGGAGAAGCTCTCGGGGAGGAGCGGTGGGACGTAGAGAGAGACCTTTCTGACCTGTGCCGCCCCATCGAGCGGCACAACAAAGACATGGGTCTCCACGGTCCCAGCCTGAAGCCCACTCCGGTAGTCTACGCTCAACACGGCGTAAACCCAGTGATGATCCAACGTGAGCGCGGGATTGAGGAACAACGCGCCGAGCCCTCCCGTGACCTTCCCGAGGTACCGGGGCGCTAGCGCCGCTGAGTCGCCGGGAGCCATCCTGCTGTAGTAGACCTCCGCGATACCGGGGGCCGGTGAAACCAGCCACACCGCATGGACGCTCCCCGATCGGTCCACGGCGAGGGCGGGGGCCCTGCCCAGCGACGCGACGGATACCGGAGGGGGCCGCGGTTCCAGCCGTTCAGGGATCGCCTGAAGGTGGAGCTCGAGCCCTCCGCTCTCCCAGGCCGCCACGTAGCCCTCCTCCGTCTTGACCACCGTATATGACTCCACATCCTCGCCTTCGGAGGACAAGGGGATGAGAGACCCTAGCAGTGTCCCTTCGCCGGAGAGGCGCTGGACCCCGAGGCAGTCGGCCCCAGATCCTGTGCGGAAGAGGAAGAACAGAATGAGCTCATCTCCATGCGAGAAGAGGTGGGGGGCGTGAGGGTAGTCGACGGGGAGGGCGATGGGGTTGGTCCCCTCTAGGCGCCCGTCTAGGCTTACACGCCCCAACAGAAGCCGTGGTTCGCCGCCGCTCTGATCTCCCCACACGATCCACCTCGCCTCTTGGGCTGCGGCGAGCGAGGGGGGGGACCCAAGGCTGGTCGCAGCCAAGGGGAGACCGCGGCTCCAGCCGGAACGGACGGGGTCCGTCCGGCGTGTCTCACAGCCCCCAAGAGGAAGGACCGCCAGCCCCAGGAGGGTGAGGCCAAGCAACCCAAGCCCATGGTGCCTGCGATGTCTCATAGGACGTAGGGGGATGATAG
>DSBZ01000242.1 GCA_011057175.1 Candidatus Acetothermia bacterium | reverse complement strand
CGGCTTGCGGTGACGGAGGGGTCGAGCTGGCGCAGGCTCCCCGCTGCGGCGTTGCGCGGGTTGGCGAACTCCGGTTCTCCGCGCTTGGCGCGCTCCTCGTTCAGGCGCAGGAACGCCGCTCGCTCCATGTACACCTCCCCCCGCACCTCCAGAAGCCCAGGCACGCGGCCTTGATACGGGAAGAGACGGAGAGGGACCTGCTTCATCGTGCGCAGGTTCGCCGTGACGTCCTCCCCCACCCGGCCATCGCCCCGCGTGGAGCCGACGACGAACCCCCCCTGCTCGTACACGAGCTCCACCGACAGGCCATCGAGCTTCGGCTCGCACACGTACCCCGCCGGGTCGCGGCCGAGGATGCGCCGCACCCGCTCCACCCACTCCTCGAACTCCTGCTCCGAGAAGCAGTTCCCCAGCGAGAGCATGGGCAAGCTGTGCCTCACAGGACGGAATTCCTCGGCGGGAGGGGCCCCTGCCCGCTGGGTGGGGGAATCGGGGGTGACGAGCTCGGGATAGGTCTCCTCAAGGGAAACGAGCTCGCGGAACAGCCGGTCGTAGTCGGCATCCGTGATCTCGGGCCGGTCGAGGACGTAGTAGAGGTGATCGTGGCGGCGGATCTCCGCCCGGAGCTCCTCGGCCCTCGTCCGGACCTCGTCGGGCACCGGCATCGCTAGCCCTGACCCTCGCCCGCGGCCCCCCGTTCCCTCTCCGTCCGCTCGTAGGCCTCGATGATCGCCTTGACCAGGGGATGGCGGACGACGTCGCGCCGGTCGAGGTGGACGATCGCGATCCCGGGGATCCCGGACAGGATCTGCCCCACCTCGGCCAGGCCCGACGGCCGGCCCTCGAGGTCGACCTGGGTGATGTCGCCGGTGACAACCGCCTTCGACCCGAACCCGAGCCGCGTCAGGAACATCTTCATCTGGGTGTGGGTCGTGTTCTGGGCCTCGTCGAGGATCACAAAGGCGTGGTTGAGGGTCCGGCCGCGCATGAACGCCAAGGGCGCGATCTCGACCCGCCCGTTCTGAATGTGCTTGTCGAGCTCAAGCGCGGGGATCATGTCGTAGATCGCATCGTAGAGGGGCCGGAGGTACGGGTTCACCTTCTGGAAGATGTCCCCGGGGAGGAACCCCAGCTGCTCACCGGCCTCCACCGCCGGGCGGGTGAGGATGATCCGCTTCACCTGGCCGCGCTTGAGGTAGCCGAGGGCCATCGCCACGGCGAGGTACGTCTTGCCCGTACCGGCAGGACCGATCGCGAACACGGCGTCGTTGTCGCGGATTGCCTGCACGTACTGGCGCTGGCCCGCGGTCTTGGGGCGGATCGCCTCGCCCCAGTGCGTGATCTGGACGACATCGGTGAGGAGGCCGGCGAGGTCCTCCCCATCCTTGACCTGGGAGATGAGGTAGCGGATCTCGTCTGGGGTGGGATGGTGATTCCCCTTCACCACCTCCACGAGCTTCCCCAGCAGCCGCTCCAGCTGTCGAACATCCTTCTCCTCGCCCTCAAGCTCGATCCGGTCCCCCCGCGCCATGATGTGGACCTCGGAGAAGGACTCCCCGATCACCTTCAGGTTGCGGTTGTACTGGCCCAACACCCCGACGGCCACATCGTGGCTCCCCAGCTCGATCTCAGCCGTTCTCCGTGCGATTCACCATCACCCCCACGAGACGCCCGTCCGCGCGTTCCACGAGGCGGGCCGGGACGATTGTACCCCGTGTCACCCCACATCCCCGCACCTCCACCCAGAGGTAGTTCTCGCTTCGGCCCCACGCCATGTGGT
>DSBZ01000264.1 GCA_011057175.1 Candidatus Acetothermia bacterium | reverse complement strand
TCCACTGTGGGGCACGTGAACGCCCACGCCACGAGGGCCCCCACGGCCTCGGTGGCGTACCCCTGCCGTCGGAACGCGGGCGCGACCTCGTACCCGATCTCCACGGTCGCGGACCGATCGGGCTATAAGGGGGGAGGATCCGCTGGAGTTCGGGAGGGGGCCGGCCGGGCAGCAGCGCGGCAGTTCCATCCTACCCCAACAGGAGAGCCCGGCGGGCAAGCCCGCCGGGCGCGGTCCGCGGTCCGCCCGCCTAGTCCCCTTCCTTCACCTCGAGCGACCACAGGAGAAGGAGATCGAAACGGTTCAAATCCTCCTTGAGCTTCCCCACGATTCGGGTGAGGTCACCTCGCTCCCCCATCCCGGGCCATCGCTCCTCGGCCCGGTCGCGGGCCAGGTCGACGAGGCCCTGGGCAAACTGGCGAAACTGCTGCGCTGTTCGGGGACCCATCTGCGCGGTGAACCGATCTACGAACTGCCTCACCGCGGCGCGGAACTCGGCCATCTCCCGCGCGCCCTGCTCCGGGTCGAACAGGAGGCGGTGGAGGTGCAGGTCCAGCCTCGGGAGCTCCACCTGGACGTCCTTGGGCTGGATCTCCTCGGACCCGCGGATCAGGTCCCGCAGCGGCCTTCTCGTCCCGCAGATGCCGGTCCAAGTCCTCAGAACTGACCAGCGAGTCACCAAGTCGTTGTACCCATGCTCCTGTTATGACGGGGCGCCGCTAGATGGCGGCATGCACCCGGGCGCGGACCTCATCCTTGATCGATGGGGGGGCGAACGAGGCCTCCGCGCTCGCGAGGAGGATCGTCTGCACCTCGCCCCAGCTGAGGCCGAACGCCTCGACGACCCGCCACAGCTCCTCGGTCGAGGAGGTCTGGGACATGAGCCGGTTATCCGTGTTCACGGTCACCGGGATCCCGAGACCGAGGTACCGCTTGAGGGGATGGTCGGCGAGCGAGCGCATGAACCCTGAGATCTGGAGGTTGCTCGTCGGGCAGACCTCGAGTGGGATCCTCGCCTCGCGGACCCGGGCCTCGGTGGCCGGATCCTGGAACAGGTACACTCCGTGCCCGATCCGCTCGGCTCCCAGCTCGATCGCTTCGGCGATGTTCTCCGGGCAGCACCCTTCCCCCGCGTGGAGGGTCAGATGGACCCCCGCCTCTTGAGCGAGGCGGATCGCCTGGACGTGCGCGGAGAGGGGGAACCCCTCCTCGGGGCCAGCGAGGTCGAACCCCACCACCCCCTGGTCCCGGTACCGCCCGGCGAGCCGGGCTACCTTCTCCGAACGTTTCGGGGGTTCGTTCCGCATCGCGCACAGGATGAGCCCGGTGTGGATGGGGAGCGCGGCCTCGGCCCGGCGCATCCCAGCGAGGACCGCCTCGACGACCTTGCCCGGGCTCAGGCCCCGGCGCAAGTGGAGGAGGGGAGCGAAACGAATCTCGATGTAGACCACGTTTTCGCTTGCCGCGTCCTCGCAGAGCTCCCACGCCGCCCGTTCGAGGGCCGCCGGGGTCTGGAGGAGGGCGACCGTGATCCGGAACGCCTCGAGGTACTCCTCCAGCGTGCACGGGACGTGGGGGAGGACGGCTTGCTCCACCGCGTCCGCGATGGGGGGCCTCCGTCCCTCTGGCAGAGCATCCCACAGTTCGCGCACCGTCTCCGGGCGGAGCGAGCCGTCGAGGTGGCAGTGGAGGTCGATCTTCGGGAGCCGAGCGATCGCTTCCCGGTCCATGCCCTCTCCTTATCCTACGCCGTCCCGGTACGCAAGCCTCTCCCCTATAC
>DSBZ01000259.1 GCA_011057175.1 Candidatus Acetothermia bacterium | reverse complement strand
GTCATCCCCGGTGTTGAGGTTGGCGGCGAGGAGGCCGGCGGCGACGTGGCGGGGGACGACGATTACCGGAGGTTCGTCGCCGCCGGCCTCCTCGCCGCCAACCTCAACACCGGGGACGACTGCCACCTCGACGCCCACCGCGTGGGCCACGCCCTGGAGGGGTTCCCCCTGGGGGAAGTGGACGTCCTGTTCATCGAGAACGTGGGGAACCTCGTGTGTCCGGCGGACTTCCCGTTGGGAACGGAGGGCGACCTGGTAGTGATCTCCGTGACCGAGGGCGACGACATGGTGCGCAAGCACCCCAAGATCTTCGCCCAGACCGATGTCGTGGCGGTGAACAAGGTGGACCTGGCGAGCTTCATCGGGGTGGAACCCGGCCGGCTCGTCGCCGACTACCGCAAGCTCAACCCCCACGGCCGGGTCATCCTCACCGATGCCAGAAGCGGCCGCGGGGCCGACGAGCTCATCGCCGCCCTCGGCCTGTAGTGCACGAGTACTCGCTCGCCCACGCGCTCATCGAGGGGATCACGGAGCATCTTCATCAGCACCCGGTGCAAGGGCGGGTCAAGGCCGTCCACCTACGGAAAGGGGAGCTGCTCATCCTGTCGGAGGAGGCGCTCCGCGAGGCGTGGCGGATCCTCAGCGAGGGGACGGAGGTCGCCGGCTCCGATCTCCGCATCGAGAACGTCCCGGTGAAGGTGAAGTGCCCCCAGTGTGACTACGAGGGACCGGTGAAGTACATGAGCGAGGAGGGGTGGCACTTCGCGGTGCCGGTGCTCGCCTGCCCGCGATGCGGCGGCCGGGCGGACGTAGTCGAGGGCCGCGACCTCGCCATCGTCGGCCTGGCCGTAGGCGATGCCAGCCCGGACCACGAGCGGCGCAAGCAGGGTGAAGACGGTGATCCCCAACGGAGAGGCTGACTGCGTCCCCCTTCACCCTGTTGGGGTTCCGAGGATCAGCGGGCAGGGACATCCCGGATGACGTCCTCCTTGCGGTGCTCGTCCTCCTGGCGAGCGCGATCTGGGCGCCTGCCCTCGGGCAAGACACCGGCGAAGTGACCGTGTGGGCGAAGCTGGATGGGGCACCGGTCGACGTGCGGTAGGTCACCCTCGCCGCCGGGGGGAAGGTCGAGGGGAACGCCGAGTTCGCTCTGGGGTTCTCCGCTTCCGAGGATTGGGGCTACTACTGCGCTGATCCCCACGCCCACTCCAGCGCGAGCTTCGATGGATCCACGCCCCACTGAGCTCGTCGCCGTGCAAATGGCAGCGGGTTTGGACATCGCGAGAAGGGGGCTCAGTTCATCCAGGTGGCCCACCCCTACCGGTCGGGCGCTCCGTACTTCGACGCCCTGGGGAAACCGTTCTTCGACTACGGCTTCGATCTCGTGGAGATTATGAACGGCGAGTTCGACGAGGACGACCAACGGGCGATCGAGCAGATGTTCCGGTTCTGGAACGAGGGCCAGCGCTACGTGGCCGTGGCGGCGAGCGACGCCCACCATTGGAAGGATCCCACCGACGTCTACGGCCGTCCCCGGACCTACGTCCACGTGGAAGGGGAGCTCACGGTGGAGAAGTGGCTCGAGGCCCTGGGGAAGGGCCGGGCTTTTGCCACCTCCGGTCCCCTCGTGAACTTCACCGCCCAGGGCGGGACCGCGTGGCGCGGGGACACGGTGGCCATCGCGGCGGGGCAAGAAGTTCGGCTCCAGGCCGAGCTCTACGTCGCTCCCCGGGAGGGGCCGCGGGGGCTTGCCCTCGCTCAGGTGATCCGAAACGGCGAGGTCCTGCGTGAGGTCGAGG
>DSBZ01000256.1 GCA_011057175.1 Candidatus Acetothermia bacterium | reverse complement strand
GTGGTGGAGGGGGGGAAGGTGGTGCGGTTCGTGGAGAAGCCCCAGCAACCGCCGAGCGACCTCGCGATCGTGGGGGCGTACGCGTTCACGCCCCTCCTCTTCCGGGCAGCGCGGGAGGTGAGGCCCTCGTTCCGGGGGGAGCTCGAGCTCACCGACTGCCTGCAGTGGCTGGTCGGCCGCGGGCACGCGGTCCTCCCCTACGAGGTCCGCGGGTGGTGGCAGGACGTGGGGCGGCCCGGGGACCTTCTCGTGGCCAACCGGCTCCTCCTCGCCCGGCTCGGCCGCCGGATCGAGGGGGAGGTGGACGGCGGGTCGCGGCTCGAGGGGGCGGTCGTGGTCGAGGCCGGGGCGCGGGTCCTCCGGAGCCACCTCCTTGGGCCGGTGGTGGTCAGGTCGGGGGCGGTCGTCGAGGACTCCCGGGTGGGCCCCGACGTCGCCGTCGGCCCGGGGGCCCAAGTCCGCGCCTCCCATGTCGCCGACAGCATCGTCATGGACGGGGCAAGAGTCCAGGAGGTGAAGGGCGTCCGTGGGTTCTTGGTCGGGCGTCACGCCCGACTCGCGGGGGAGGGGGAGCCCACGGTCTTCCTCGGAGACCACAGCGAGGTGACGATCCCTGCGCTTGGGATAGAGGAAGCGAAAGAGGAGGCATCACGATGAGGCGGTGGCGGTTCTCGGTGGTGATCGAGAGGGATGCGGACGGGTACGTGGCCATGTGCCCCGCGCTTCAGGGGTGCTACACCCAGGGGGACACGTATGAGGAGGTTTTGGAGAACATCCGCGAGGCGATCCTACTCCACGTGGAGGACCGCCTCGCCTCGGGGGAGGAGGTCCCTCAGGCCGACTCCGTGAGTCTGACCTCGCTCGAGGTGACGGTGTGAGCGAGCGACTCCCGCGCCTGACCGCGCCAGAGGTGGTTCGGGCGCCGGAACGGGTGGGGTTCGAGCTGGTTTGCCAGAGGGGGAGCCACCGGATCTACCGGGACACGAGGGGCAGGAGGGTGACCGTGCCCTTTAACCCAACGGAGGCGCTCCATCCCAACCTCCTCCGGCAGGTTCTGAAAGACAGTGGGCTGACAGTGGCGGACATCAAGGAGGAGCGATGATCCTGGTCACGGGCGGGGCGGGCTACATCGGGAGCCACACGTTGAAGGAGCTCCTGCGGGACGGGCGGGAGGTGGTCGCCCTCGACAACCTGTCCGCCGGCCACCGGGAGCTCGTCCTGTGCGAGGAGTTCGTGGAGGGGGACCTCGCCGACGCCGCCCTCCTCCGGAAGACCTTTCGCCGCTACCCGATCCAGGCGGTGATCCACTTCGCCGCCCACACCTCCGTCCCGGAGTCGGTGGCGAACCCCGCCAAGTACTACCGGAACAACGTCGTGGCCGGGCTGACCCTGCTTGAGGCCATCGTCGAAGCCGGGGTGAAGGCGATTGTCTTCTCCTCGAGCGCTGCCGTGTACGGGAACCCGCGGAAGATCCCGATCCCCGAGGACCATCCCCAGGACCCAACGAACCCCTACGGGCGGACGAAGCTCATCTTCGAGGGGATCCTCAAGGACTACGGGGCCGCCCACGGGCTCCGGCACGTGTCGCTTAGGTACTTCAACGCCGCCGGGTCCGATCCCGAGGGGGAGATCGGGGAGGTCCACGACCCGGAGACCCACCTCATCCCCATCGTCCTTGAAGTCGCGGCGGGGAGGCGGCGGGAGGTGAGGATCTTCGGGACCGACTACGACACGCCCGACGGGACCGCGATCCGGGACTACATCCACGTTTCCGACCTCGCCCGGGCGCACGTCCTGGCCCTGCGGGCGCTCGAGGAGGGG
>DSBZ01000004.1 GCA_011057175.1 Candidatus Acetothermia bacterium | reverse complement strand
TCAACCTCCGCCTCCCGGTGCAGGGCCTCCTGGGCGCGGTCCTTGTCCTCTTCCCGCAACGCTTCCAGCGCCAGCTCGTAGAGGAACATCGTCTTGTCGAACAGCGTCGTGAGATCGCCCGCCGCGGCTGAAGAGAAGACGTGTCCCCGGCAGAGCACGTGCAGCCCCCGCTCGGCAATGTTGACCGCCTGGTCGCCGACCCGTTCCACGTCGCCCGTGGCATGGCGAAACACGTGTAGCCGCCGTTCTTCCCGCGCGGAGAGGGCGTCCCCCGGGATCCGCTCCAGGAAGGACTCGATGTCTCCTTTCAGGCTGTCCACTGCCCCTCGATCTCCAACACCTCGACCAAGGACGCCTCGTCGCGCTCGAGCAGGCCTTCCCGGCAACGGTGGATCATCGCCTGCGTCATGGCAGCCACCCGGAGGAGCTCCTGGTGCGCCTGGTACAGGGCGACGGGCGGGGCAGCGAGGAACGCCTTTGCGAGGTGTCGGGGGGTGGAAGTGGCAGCGGGCTCCCGCCCGCGCGTGATCGCGGTCACTGCACAGGCTAGAGCGCCCACCAACGGGAGGGCCAAGACCGTGCCCGCAACGTTGAACAGGGTGTGGGCGTGGGCGATCTGTCGCTCCAAGGTGGGAGCGATCGTTGCCACTAGCTGGGCGTACAAGGGGACGAAGGGGAGGAGGACGGAGACCCCGACGACGTTCACCACGAGCTGCGCCCGCGCCAGCCGTCGCGCGGGGAGCGAGGCTCCGAGGGAAGCGAGCTGAGCCGTGATCGTGGTCCCGATGTTCGCTCCCAGCACGAGGGCGATTGCGGTGGGGAGGTCGAGGATCCCAGCGGAACCCATGGCGATCAGGAGCGCGGTCATTGCCGATGAGCTCTGGATCACGGCTGTCACCCCCGCTCCCACGAGCACCCCCAGCGGGACGTTCTCTCCCAGCGACGCGAGGAGCTGCAGCACCGCGTCGCTTCGCGCCACGCCCCGCAGTCCGCCGGCCATCACGCTCATCCCCAGGAACAGGAGCCCGAACCCGAGGATGGCCCGGCCGATGTCTCCCGCGCGCCGCCCGCGGAACAGCTCCGACAGCACGAACCCGACGGCGATAACGGGCAGGTAGTAGTCCCCGACCCGGAACGCGATGATCTGCGCGGTGATCGACGTTCCGATCTCCGCCCCGAGCATGACGCCGATCCCCTGGCGGAGGGTGAGGGCGCCGGCGTTGATGAGGCCGATGAGGAGGACCATCGTCATGCTGCTCGACTGGAGGACGCTCGTACTCACCATGCCCACAAGCGCCCCGCGGAGGGCCCGGTTCGTGAGTCGCTCCAGCAGGACCCGCATCCGCTCGCCGATCGCCCGCTTCAGGGCAGCGCTCAAGACGCGCAACCCATAGAGAAAGAGGGCCAGTCCCCCCGCTGCCGCGATCACCACCGCTGCTGTGTCCATCGCTAAACCAGATGCTCCTCGGTGCCGGCATTGTCCGGGCGACGGTCGGCCCCGACAAGCGGGGGATTGGGAACCCTGTTCAGCTCGTTCCCGTCCGCTGCGAGCCGAGCCACTCCTGGAGGAGGAGGACGGCCGAGAGGGCATCTCGGTGCCCCCTTCGCCTCCTGCGGGAGAGCCCCCCCTCAACCATCGCCCGATCGGCCTCCACCGAGGTCAGGCGCTCATCCACGTAGTGGAGGGGGAGCCCGCTCCTCTCCGCCACGGCCTCCGCGAACTCCCGGGTCTTCCGCGCCTGTTGCCCTTCCGTGCCGTCCATGTTCAGGGGGAGCCCGACCACGATCGCCTCCGCCTTGAGCTTCTGGGCGAGCCCCGCGAGGTGGGCTGCGTC
>DSBZ01000003.1 GCA_011057175.1 Candidatus Acetothermia bacterium | reverse complement strand
CAGGCCCTCCATCGCCACTGCCACAGGAAGATTCAGCTCGCGGCGGCGCTGTTCTACGCGGGTCAAGAACTCGGTGAAGCCTTCCTGAGCGTGAGGGATGGCGAACTCGTCAACGATGTGGCCATCGGGGCCGGCGATCGCCACTTGGTGGGTCTTACAGCCTACGTCTACTCCACCGCGGATCTGGGGGTCCATCGTGCTCGCCTCCTTGGTCGGGGAGAGATAACGTTCTCATCTGGGGCGTCACGTCTACAGGTACGGGGCCACTGCCCGTGGGGACCGGCACCATCCCGGAGGACTCCCCTAGATGAAAGAAGCTGGCGGGGGCGGCATTTCAGACCGACCACTATGATGACGAGGCGGGAGGGGCAGGAGCAACGGTGGCCTGCCCAGCCCGCACAGCTTGCCTTGGCGACCGGTCTTCACCCGGCGGCGAGCGAACCTAACCCCCTCCAGCAGCACTCCACCGGGGCCTGGGCAGGCCTCGCACATCCACCAGCAGCACCGCGGGCTCCGTGGGGACGAGGAAGCTCAGGCCCACCCCGAGCAGGTCTCCGCTCCGGCTGAAGGCAAGCGCCATCGGGGTCCCGCCCGTGGCGGTCCAGTACTCCAGGATTCGCCGTCCGGCGGCGAGGTCCCAAAGACAGATCTCCCCGTCCCGCGATGCGGACGCGAGGAGGCCGCCGTGGGGGCTGAAGCTTGCCAAGGCGACCTCACCCTCGTGCCCAACCAGGATGCCGGCGAGCTCGTTCGCGGAGAGGTTCCAGAGGAGGATTCTTGGCCCATCGGCAACGGCCAACACGTCGCCGCCGGGGCTGAACGCAAGCGGAGTGGTCAGTCCTCGAACCAGCACCGTTGGCCGCCCCGTCATCAGGTCCCAGAGCTGGATGCCCTCATCGCCCACCCAGGCGGCGATCGCTCGCCCATCTGGGCTGAACAGGATGGGACGGAGGGCCGCACCTACGCTCTCCAAGGTGGACACGTGATCCCCACTGCTCACATCCCACAGGCGGATCCGCCCATCGAGCGACCCCGTGGCGAGGAGGGTCAGGTCCGGGCTGAACGCAGCATCGGTGACGAACGGGCCAGACACGACCACACCCGCACGGACCGCAGGAGTGCCGAGGGCAGGCGGTGTCTCCTCCGGCGGCGGGTACAGGACGTACCGGCTCGCGTACACCTCGAACGCCAGGATCTCCTCGCCCGTGCCCGTATCCCAGACGACAACCTTCCCGCTCCCAAAGCAAGCGGCAAGCCGCGTTCCACCGGCACTGAACCCCACCGCGAGCACGGATGACCGGTGGGTCGCCGGATCGTGGGCCAGGAACACGGCCACCTTCTCCCCCAGGACAACATCCCACAGGGCCACTTCTCCCTCGTACGCGCCAGTGGCGAGCGTCTTCGCGTCGGGGCTGAACGCCAGGGCATGGATCCCGGTCGCCCGGGCCATGCCCCGGAGGTCCAGGGAGAGCGGAGGCGGTTTCTCAACTCCCCCGACCCCTTGGCCATACGATCCCCAGCACACGCAGAGAGCAGCTAGAACCAGCAACGTCGGTCGCATCACGCACCTCCTTGCGGGTTGTACTCACTCATCCGTTCCGCCCTCGCTCATGACGGCGAGGACCGCACGCCCAAGCTCTTCCGGTCCGACGATGCCTTCATGCACCCAGCTGATCACCCCCTCTCGGTCAAGGACCATGTACGTCGGGGTGGCCCGGACCTACACCTGTTGCACCGGACGCTCTGTCACCCCGCCGCCCCGCCGCCGCATGCTCCTCAGGGTAATCGCTCCATCCCCACGCCAACACCGGCGGAGTGAGCGGTGAGCTCCAGGCGATACTCCCGGATCACGTGGT
>DSBZ01000220.1 GCA_011057175.1 Candidatus Acetothermia bacterium | reverse complement strand
CCTGGGGATCGACCCCCCGTCCACCACCGCCGCGATCCAGGGATTCGGAAACGTCGGGCAGCACGCGGCGATCCACTACCGCGAGGTCCTCGGGGGGCAGGTCGCTGCCGTCTCCTGCTGGGATCACAAGGACCGGAAGGCGTACACCTACACCAAGAAGGGCGGGGTGGATCCGCTGTTCCTCCAGGGGATCTCCGATACCTTCGGGACGATCGACCGCGCGGCGGCGGAGAAGGCTGGATACGAGGTCCTGGACGGGGACGCGTGGTTGGGGATGGACGTGGATGTCCTCATCCCCGCGGCCACGGAGAACGTGATCACCGCCCAGACCGTGGGACGGATCTCAAAGAAGGTCCGCGTCCTTGCCGAGGCGGCCAACGGGCCCACCACGCCGGAGGCGGACGAGGTCCTGCTCAAGAACGACGTGTACGTGATCCCGGACTTCCTGTGCAACGCCGGTGGGGTCACCGTGTCCTACTTCGAGCAGGTCCAGAACGCGTACAACTTCTACTGGGACGTGACGGAGGTCCATGGGCGCCTCGACCGAAAGATGACCACCGCGTTCCACGCCGTGCACGAGATGGCCCAGAAACACAAGGTCCACAACCGGCTGGGGGCGTACCTTGTCTCCGTGCAGCGGGTCGCGGAGGCGGTGAAGCTCCGGGGTTGGGCATAGCCAATCCAGAGGTCTCGGCGGGGGCGCCGGCCCGGTGCCCCCTGCCCTGTGCACAGGGCGCATTCACTGGCGGCGGTTTGCGATAGGCGCGACAAATGCATGCCGAAGATCGTTGCCAAGCATACGCCCGCCGGGTGCCTGGCGAGAGGTGGGCCTGGGCGAGCAGAACCGGACCGGAAAGCGCTTCAGGACCTCGCCCTAGTGTGGAAGTGCGCCCCCGATGACCTCATCGCCCAGGAGGGTTCCCGCTCCTCCGGTGTTTACCTCGTGTGTGAGGGGCTTGTGGTGATCGGAAAGACCTCTGTCGCTGGTTCGCCCGCGAGGTAGCGATGCTCGAGTTCAAGCTCACCCGGGAGACCACCGAACCCGTGGACCGCAATCTCGCCCTCCTCCTCCTCGCGCTCGCCAACAAGTACGGCGCACTGAACGCCGATGGCACGGCGCGTCTCGAGTTCCCCATCACCCGCCAGACGATGGCCGAGCTCCTTGGCGTGTCCCTGGAGACGGTGATGCTCATGCTGCGCCGGTTCCGCGAGCGAGAGCCGATCGAAACCCGCCGCTCGGGGGGTTCGAGATCCTCTCCCGGAAGAAGATCGAGGAGATCGCCCGCGCCCCCGAGCTCTACCGCTCCCTTCTCGAGCAGACGCTGTAAGGTCCCCTTCGAGGACCTCATGGAGTCGGCGCAGGTTCCCCAGGAGGCGCCGGTTGACCAGTTGCGCAGCACCAAGCTCCACGAGGCGGCTCACGGCCTGGCGAAGGGCATTTCGGGACACACCCAGGATCGAGCGAGGGTCGCCGCGGGACTTGCCAACTACACCTGCTCCTTGCCGTCTGTTCTCTCTCCCCAGCGCACGAGCGTCTACGCCAGAGCCCGCTCCGGTCCGGCGCGGTGGAGGGCGAGCGTTCGCTGGTCGAGCAGGAGGTCGGCCAGCGCGGAGAGGACGAGGTCGCGAAACGGGGGCCGATCCAAGGCCCGTGCCCAGGCGTCCGCGGTGGAGAACAGGAGCGTCGCCGCTGTCAGGGCCCGGGCGAACCCCTGATAGCGCGGCGGGGCCTCCGATCGCCACGCCTCCAAACCCAACAGGTCGCCCGATCTAGCCGCGGGAGGAGAACGTCGCCAAACAACACAGACGATCCCTTGCCTGTCGCAATGCGTGCCCGCGGGGGCTGGCCTAGGCTGCCCCTTAGG
>DSBZ01000160.1 GCA_011057175.1 Candidatus Acetothermia bacterium | reverse complement strand
TTCGTCCACGGGTACGTGTACGCCCGCTGAGCCTGTCTTTGTATCCGCGCGGCGACGCGGCCGGAACCCTGCCCCGCCCACTGCGCTTCATCCGCCGCTGGGCGTCGCGGGTGTTCATCGGCTCGGGACGGGAGACCGATCCTGCCCGGCGCTTCGCGGATACCTCCCACGGCGCGGCCGTGCCCGCATCCGCTGCTCGTCACACTCGATGTGTTGGAGTGCCCGTGCCGGGCAGCGCGCGAAAGCCCGTGCCTTCCGCTCGACGTGTGCCTCGTCATCGGCGAGCCATTCGCGAGCTGCGTCGCTCTGCTCGACGCCTCGCCGGGAGGGGCGAGAGGAGACACGGTCGAGCGCGCGTTCTTCCCGCCAAGCACGTCGAGCGCCGGAACGCCCTCGCCGAGGTGGCGTGGAGGCTGCCCCAGGTTGCGGTGGCGCGGTGGTTGCTCCCTGTGAAGCGCAAGAAGCCCTGGCTCACCTGTGCCGGTCTGGTGTCCCGGCCGGCGTACCTCGTCCTGGGATCGCCCTCTGGCCGGGGGCGGGTGGGCTCATCGCCTGGCTTCTTGGGGAGAGTGGGCCCGGGTTCCCCCACGCCTACCTGGCCGGCCGCTCCTTGCCCCGCGCGCGCCCGGGCCTCACCGCCTCCGTTTAGCCTCGCGCCCGCGGGCACTCCCCAGCTCTGATCCCATCCTCCGCCAACGTGATCGTGCTTGGGGTAGACTACCGTCTTTCCCGGGGCGAGGGCAGGAAACCATGAGGATGCTCTCCATCGTTGCCGTGTGCGCGATCAACTCCGTGATCGGCGTCCGCTACTGTTGGCTCATCCGCAGGGGGCGGATCAGCCCCGCGCTCGCGACGTGGGCCTTCTTCACCGTCGCCGCTGTGGGGAGCCTCGTCACCTACCTCGGCGAGGGCGCTTACGGCCCGCTCGACAACATCCTCCACACCGCCGACATCCTCCTTGTGGGCACGGTTGCCGTGTGAATCGCCCTTTACGGCGATCGGAGCACGCGGTTCACCCGATTCGACCTGGGGTGCCTGGCCGCGGTCACGGCGATCATGATCGCGTGGGCGTTCACGCGGCAGCACGCAGTCGCCCACAGCGCGATCCAGGCGATCCTCGTGATCGCCTACTTGCCCGTCGTGCGGCGGCTGTGGCGGGCGGAGCGGAACACCGAGTCGTTCACGATGTGGATCCGCCTCATGGTGGCGCCCGCGTTCTCGCTCCTGTCGAGCCGGGGCGTGCTGGCCACCGCGTACGCGGTGCGTGCGATCGTCTGCACCGGCCTCCTCCTGCTCCTCATGATCCGTGCCGACCTGAGGCACGGAGTTCTAGGCCTGCGTTGCCAGCGGGAACAATGGGCACTGCCCCCTTCCGGGAGATGGAAGACCGCGGGATGAAGAGCCAAGACCTTCCGACGCCAGGGCGGCGGATCAGCGTGGTGGGAACGAGCGGACGCGAGGCTCGACTACCCGTTGTGGCGCGTGTTCGGCCAGCTCCTGCGGAGGACGGTTCGCCGTTCGCTGCGGCGCGAGGAGCTGTGGAGCGGGAACCGCGAGTCGCTCCGGATGGCGTTCTTCTCGCGCGATTCGATCCTGCGATGGGCGATCCGCACCTACCCCCCGCGCAAGCGGGAGTACCCGAAGCTCCTCGCGCAGCTCGAGCACGCCCACCTGGCGGTGATCCGGCTCCGCTCGCCTACGGAAACCCGGCGCTGGCTCGACGGCCTTCCTCGCTAGCAGCCCCGATGGGAATCGAGTGGTCCGCAGGCCCCGCTTGCACTCAGGACACCTGATCGTGCGGCGCTCCGGTGCCGCCATTCCCGGCGCACACGGGACCGGTGGGGATCCGTCTACCGTTGAAGCGGAGAGGGGGGCG
>DSBZ01000079.1 GCA_011057175.1 Candidatus Acetothermia bacterium | reverse complement strand
TATCATGACCAACGGCGCCTACGATACCGATGTGATCGCAAACCGGATGTACAACGAGATGTTCCAGTTCCACAACTACGGGATGGCGAGCGCGATCGCGGTGATCCTGTTCCTGGCGATCGTGCCGTTCATTGTGCTCAACGTGCGCCGGTTCCGGGCCCAGGAGGCGGTGCGATGAGCGCATTGCGCAGGGCGAAGAGGCTGCCGCTCCACCTGTTCTTGATCGCCCTCGCGGTGATCTGGCTCGCGCCGTCGCTGGGGCTCCTCGTGAGCTCGTTCCGCCCCCGACAGGACCTCCTCGCGTCGGGGTGGTGGACGGCAATCATGACCCCCAGCGCGTGGAGCCGGTTCACGACCGCGAACTACCAGGACGTCTTGTACCGGGAGGGGATGGGGAGGGCGTTCCTCAACAGCTTCCTCATCACCGTCCCCACGACCTTGATCACCCTCACCATCGCCGCCCTGGCCGCCTACGCGTTGGCGTGGATGGAGTTCCGCGGGCGGCAGGTGCTGCTCATGACGGTGGTGGGGTTGATCGTGATCCCGCTGCAGATGACGCTCATCCCCGTCCTGAGAATGTTCAACGCGGTCCGGCTCTCGGGGACCTTCCCTGGGCTCTGGCTCGCCCACGCCGGGTACGGCCTGCCCCTCATGATCTACCTCCTGCGCAACTTCTTCGGGGCCCTGCCCCGGGAGCTGTTCGAGTCGGCGTACATCGACGGGGCGAGCCCGTTCCGGGCGTTCGTCAGGCTCGTGCTCCCGCTGTCGGTTCCGGTGTTGGCTTCGGCGGCGATCTTCCAGTTCCTGTGGGTGTGGAACGACCTCCTCGTGGCCCTGGTGTACCTTGGCGGGTTCAGGGAGGTCGCCCCGCTCACGCTGCGGCTGTCGCTTCTCGTGGGGTCGCGGGGGCAGGACTGGCACCTCCTCACGTCGGCCGCGTTCGTATCGATGATCGTGCCGATGGTCGTGTTCCTCTCATTGCAGCGGTACTTCGTGCGCGGAATCCTCGCCGGGGCCCTCAAGGGGTGACGGTGCCCCTCGGGGGGTGGGCGCGGCTGCGGGAGGAGGGGAGGAAGGCGCTCGACCGGCTGCGGGTCGAGGTCACGGTGGACGGGGGGCGGTTCGCGCTCGCCCACGCGGGGCTGGTGGGTGATCGGGTGCGGTTCGGGATCTTCCCTCGCGATCTCCTCTCGACCGGGCTGATCGCGGATGACCGGGCCATGATCTGGGAGACGCTCCGCTTCTGCGCGGCCACAATCGGGTCCAAGACGGATCCGCGGAGCGGGGAGGAGCCGGGGCGCGTCCTCCACGAGTACCCCCCCCACGAGCGGGACGGCCTCTCCACCCAGTACAACGCGTGCGAAACGAGCCACCTGTTCCTCATCGCCGCGGAGGGACTGCTCACTGCAGACCGGGGTGAGGAGGTCCTGGGCTCCATCCGCCCTGCACTGCAGGCCGCCGGCGCGTACCTCCTCCGGCACCTCGAAGGCGACCTGTTCTGGGAGGATCCCCGCCATGCGGGCGCCAGACGGTACCTGCTCCCCGCTACGTACTGGAAGGACTCGTTCCTGCCTGGGCGCCGGGAGCTCCGGTTCCCGGTCGCGTACACGTTGGTCCAGGCCCAGACCGTGGCCGCATTGCGCGCGCTGGCAGCGCTGACGGAGGCGCTCGACCTCGGGTTCGATCCCCGAGCGCTCACCGCGCAAGCCCGCGCGATGATTGAGGTGGTGTGGAACGTACTCTGGGACGAGGAGGCCGGCTACCCGGCGTTGGCGTTGGACGATGGGCAGCTTGTCCGTGGGGTGAGCTCGGACGGGCTGCACCTCCTCGCCTACCTCCGGCCGGATGACGTTCCGGCCGGGCGCAGGGAAGAGCTCGCCCGTCGGGCGCAGGAGCTCGTCACCCCCTA
>DSBZ01000176.1 GCA_011057175.1 Candidatus Acetothermia bacterium | reverse complement strand
GTGGGGGGGGTATGTGGGGGATGTCACCTCCGCCTCGTCGAGACCACGGTGGAGAAGGTGAAGGCCGATCGGGAGGTCGTGACCTGCGAGCACTGTTCGCGGTTCCTCTACTTGCCACCAGCCTAGCTACGGCCCCGCCCCTTCCCGAGCAGGTCGGCACGATCAACGACTACGGGCAGACCCTGCAGCGGGCGGACCGCGAGCGGCTGGAGGACCTCATCCGGCTCTTGAAGGAGCGGGGGGTGTCGCTCGTGTACCTCGCGAGTTGGCACGATCCGTTTGGGGACCTCGCGACCTATGTCGGAGCGATCTTCTCCGCGTGGCGACTCCCCGCCGATGCGCTCCTCGTCGTGTTTCTGAGGGACGGCGATCGGCGGTGGCAGGTCGCGGCCCAAGCCGGGGAGGGTGCGGCTTCCCTCCTCCCCTACCCGGAGTGGGAGGAGCTCCTCGCGGGAGCGAAGGTCACGGCGAACCGTGCCCAGCCGGCAGTGGCGGCGGCGAACCTCGCCGCGGGGCTCCTGGAGCTCCTCTCCTCGGAGCGGGCGCCCGCCCCGGAGGGGCGGCGTTCGTGGGGCTGGGCGTACGCCCTCCTCGGGGTGGCAGGCGCTATCGGGCTCCTCGTTGCGGGACGGATCTTCCTCTGTCCCCGCTGCCTGCGGCCCCTCCGCCGTCGGTCCTCGCTTCGGGGTATACTGTGGGTGTGCCCTCGCTGCCGGTACACGAGGGCGGGCCTGCGGTAGGGAGACGGCCAGGGGGCCGCGGGGGAAACCCTGAGGAAGGTCCGGACTCCGCCGGGCAGGCTGCTCGGGGCAACCCGAGAGGGGGCGACCCCTGGAAAGTGCCACAGAGAAGAGACCGCCAGCGGCCCACACGGGTGCGGGCAAGGGTGAAACGGTGGGGTAAGAGCCCACCGCCGGGACCGCGAGGACCCCGGGCACGGTAAACCCCAGCCGGAGCAAGGCCGAATAGGGAGGCGGTTGAGGATGGCCCGTCCGATGCCTCCGGGTAGGCCGCCGAGATGAATGGCCCCCCACGACAGAATCCGGCCTATGGCCCTCTCCCTTGCCCAGGCTACAATTCGTGTTGACTTCAAGGAGGTGTGCGGATGTTTTGGCTGTTCTATCCAGAGACCTTGATCGTGCTCCTCCCGGCGCTCATCCTCGCCATCTACGCCCAGTACAAGGTGCGGAGCACGTACGCCAAATACCTGAACGTGCCGCTCGCGCGGCGGATCACCGCCAGCCAGGCCGCGGAGCTGGTCCTGCGCGAGGCCGGGGTGAGCGGGGTCAGGATCGAGGGGACCAACCGCCCCCTCGGCGACCACTACGACCCGCGCACGAAGGCCCTGCGGCTCTCGGCCCCCAACTCGCACTCCGTGGCCGCGGTGGGGGTGGCGGCCCACGAGGCCGGGCACGCGATCCAGCACGCCCGGGGCTACGCGCCGCTCGCCCTGCGCTCGACGATCGTCCCCGTGGCGAGCTTCGGCAGCCAGCTCGCGTTCCCCCTTTTCTTCATTGGGCTCTTCTTCCAGTCCGATCTGCTCGTGAACGTCGGGATCATCCTCTTCTCCGCGGCGGTGTTGTTCACCCTCGTCACCCTCCCTGTGGAGTTCAACGCCTCGCGCCGGGCTGTGGCCGCGTTGAGCTCAGGGGGGATCGTGACCCGGGAGGAGCTGGGCGGGGTGAAGCGGGTCCTCACCGCAGCGGCCCTGACCTACGTTGCCGCGGCGGCGATGGCGGCGCTGCAGCTCCTATCCATGCTCATGGTATCCAACCGCCGCCGGTAGTGAAGCTCGCCGCCTCGATCCTCGCCGCGGACTTCGTCCACCTCGCCCGGGACGTGGCGCGGGTGGAGTCGGCGGTGGATCTTCTGCATCTCGACGTGATGGACGGGCATTTCGTCCCCAACCTCACCTTCGG
>DSBZ01000013.1 GCA_011057175.1 Candidatus Acetothermia bacterium | reverse complement strand
GACTGGATGGCCCCCCGGAAGACCTGGGACTGGTAGGCGGAGGAACGGAACCCCAGCGCCAAGGTGGCGGCGAGGAACGAGGAGATGTACAAGCCGAATTGTGCTGGGCCGTAGTAGAAGAGAAACAGGAGCACGAGCGCTGGTATGCTGCGGAACACCCACTCGTACACGAAGGCGAGGATGCCGACGATGCGTCCCCCATAGACTTGGAGGAGCGCGACCACGGTCCCCACCACGAACCCCACCACGAGAAGGGCCACCAGGAGCTGGATGTTGATCAACGAGGAGCGGAGGAGCATCGGCAGGTGACGGGTGACCTCGACCAGGTTAGCGATGGTGACCTCCACTAGAGGAAACAGGGGCCCCTTGCCTGGAAGCCCCTGCTCCCACCAGCACGCGCTCCGCTTTCACGCCCCCGATCTCGCCCGGGACGCTACAGCCCCAGATGCGCCTTCATGGATGCGAGGAAGCCATCCAGATCTCCAGCGAAGAGGAGGCCCTTGCTCGCGATCCATGCCTCCATGATCTCGTCGAGATCCGGACCGAAGTAGACCTCCATCAGCCCCGCGATGAAGCTCCCTTCCTCGATCACCAGTTCCTGGAGCCCACCGGGGCGATCGCGCACCGTGAGCCCGAGCTCGGCCAGCGCGTCGTTGATGCGAGGGAGGATGCCCTTCGGATCGCCCTTCCTCACCAGGAACCCGAAGTACTCGTTGGTCCTGATGATCCCAGCGATGGTCAGCAGTTCCGGGTAGGCCGCGATGGAGGCCTTGGAGGCCGGTTCGTCCTGCACGACCGCGTCGACCCGCCCGTTGACGAGGTCGAGGATCGCCGATGGGTAGGTCTCGTACCCCTTGAGCTCAACATTGACCCCCGCCGCCTGGAGCTCGTCCTCCACCCAGTAGAACCCGGTGGTGCCGTTCTGCGCTCCGACGGCCCGATTCGGGCCGAGCCCGGCCAGCGCGGTGACGATGTTCAGCCCCGAGTCCTTCCGGATGACCACCGCTTGGTTCGAGAGGAAGTACGGCGCGGAGAAGTCGACCGCTTGCGCCCGATCGGCGGTGATGGTGAACCCCGATGCCCCGATGTCCGCACGCCCCGTGCGCACGTTCTCGATGATCGCATCAAACGCTACGTTCCTGATCTCGATCTCGAACCCGGCCACAAAGGCGATGGCCCGCATCAGATCCAAGTCGAACCCGAAGAACTCGCCCGCATCGGTCACCATCTCGAATGGCGCCCACGGGATGTCCGATGCCACGATGTACCTGTCCTGCCCCAGAGCCAGCCCCCCCACAAGGAGAGCCCCCACCAAGATGCCAATCCCCACTGTCCGCACTTTCACCACCTCCGGAAGCGAATGACGTCCCTCGACTATACAGGGTCTAGCTGGGGAACGTCAACAGCGCTAGCCCAAGTGGCGACGTGCCCACTCCGCCTCCTCGCCGGGGAGGAGGAACGGCTCGGGGGGGATGAGCCCGCGGCGACGGGCGATGTGGCGGTAGGGGAAGCGGCGCGCGAGGAGGGCCCAGCTCAAAGCGAGGTCGTTGTAGGAACTGCGGGCGAGATCACGCTCCTCGTCGGCCTGGGCGAGTCGGTTTTGAGCTTGGCGGATGGCCTCGATCCGCTCCCGAGGCAGCCCACGGTAGATCTGGAGGAGGGCGTCCTCCACGGCCCGATCGGCGGCGGCGAGGTCGCGGGGGCCAGCAGCCTGGCGCAGCTTGGCCACCGCTTCCCGCAGCCGAGGCCTCCCTTCCGGGACGTACCCCGCCCGCTCCAATGCTGCGTGCATCGCGTCGAGCGATCCGATCCGCTCCGCGAGGGCTTTCTCCAACTCCTCCCACGCCGCGCGGACCCGGGCCAGCCCCGTCACGAGCCGCCTCGTCCACCGCTGCCAAAGGAAACGCAGCGTCCCCAGG
>DSBZ01000133.1 GCA_011057175.1 Candidatus Acetothermia bacterium | reverse complement strand
CCTCTCGGGGTGGCGGGGACTCCTCGGCTGGTTCCCCAAGGAGGACCGGGAGAAGGCCCTCGCCAACCTGGAGCGTGTTGGGCTGCGGGACAAGGCCTACGTGCGGGTCGATCAGCTGTCGGGAGGGCAGCGCCAGCGGGTGGGGATCGCCCGGGCCCTGATGCAGGACCCGGAGGTCCTCCTCGCCGACGAGCCCGTGAGCGCGCTCGACCCGGCGACGTCCCACTCCATCATGCAGTACCTCGAGCAGATGAACCGCCAGGACGGGGTGACGGTCATCGCCAGCCTCCACTTCCTGTCGCTGGCGCGTCGCTACGGGACGCGCATCATCGCCCTCAAGGACGGCCAGCTCGTGTTCGAAGGATCGCCCACCGCGATCGACAACGCCAAGTTCAAGGAGATCTACGGCGAGGACGCCGAGGAAGTCGAGGTGAGGTGACCCCGAGGCCGGATGCGGCGGGAGCTGCGCGGGGTCGGGCTGTGCCCCTGGCCCGGCGGGCCCTTTCGTTCCTGCTGGACTGGATGGCGTGGGGGTACGTCGCGTACTGCGTGATGTACCTCCTCAACCACTACTGGTACACCGTCCACGTCGACTGGTGGGGCACGTTGACCCTCCCTTCCTGGGGCTGGCCGCTCGTCGTCCTCGCCACGCTCGAGCTCGCCGTGTGGTGCCGCTCGCTCGGCCGCAGCCTCGGCCAGCGCGCGATCGGGATCGCGCTCGAGGATCGCGCGGGAGGGCGGATCACGGCCGGGCGGAGGCTCGGCCGCATCCTCCTCTGGCACGTCTCCGTCCCCCTGTTCGCGGTCGGGTTCTGGCGGGGAGGGGATCCATGGCACGACCGGATTGCCAAGGTGAGCCTGCGCCCCGTTTCGCCTGACCCCGAGCGCCCTGGGCGGCGGGCCTTCGCCACCCAGTGGGGCATCGTGGCCCCGTTCCTCGGTGTGCTCACCCTCTGGGTGGGGTGGCTCATCATCGGGATCAACTTCCAGGTCCTCGCCGGCCGGGCTGCCCAGACGGGGCGGATCTGGGGGGAGATGCTGCGCCCGGACTTCCGCTACTTCACGGCCCCCGATCCCGTGTTCGCGCTCCGCGCCCAGTCCTACTCCATCCTTGACCTCGCCGTCGTCACCGTGTTCATGGCCCTCACGGCGACGATCCTCGGAGGCGTGATCGCTTTCCCCCTCTCCTTCCTCGGGGCACGCAACGTGATGGGGTTCGGCCCGGCGGGGTGGGCGACCTACGGGATCGTGCGCGGGTTCTTCAACGTGTTTCGCTCGATCGAGACGATCATCTGGGGCTCGATCTTTGCGGTATGGGTCGGCTACGGGACGACGTTGGCGGGGATCCTCGCCCTCACCGTGCACACGATCGCGGCGTTGGGGAAGCTGTACTCGGAGCAGGTGGAGGGCGTGTCGCCGGGGCCGCTGGAGGCGGTGTGGGCGGCCGGCGGGAGCCGGGTCCAGGTGGTGCGCCACGCCGTGATCCCGCAGGTCCTGCCCAGTTTCTGGGCGTTCACCCTCTACCGGTGGGACATCAACGTGAGGATGTCCACCGTGATCGCCCTCGTCGGTGGCGGGGGGATCGGGGACATGCTCTTCTACTACAAGAATCAGGGGGACTGGCCGAAGGTGGGGGCGGTGGTGATGGTGATCGTAGCCATCGTGTGGGCGATGGACTACATCTCCGGGCGGCTCCGGGAGCGGATCGCGTGATGGGCTATCCCGAGGGGTACCTCTCCGAGCGGCCGCCGTGGACGACCGGAGCCGGGATCCGGGATGCCCTCGCGCGGAGGGCGATCGCCGCGCGGCGGTACCTTGGGGTGTTCCTCCTCGATGCCGGGGCGCTCGCGATCCTGTGGATCCTCGTGAGCTACGTGTACGCCTGGTATGTTCGGGGGACAACGGCCTACGTGCTCGTCCCGTGGTGGGGG
>DSBZ01000243.1 GCA_011057175.1 Candidatus Acetothermia bacterium | reverse complement strand
GGCGGGTGGCGGTGGCGAGCGCCGGGACGAGGTCACGGGGAGGGATGTCGAGGAGGAGCCCGGCCGCGAGAGCACCCAGGGCGTTGCGCACGTTGTGCGGGCCTGGCCCAGGGGCCTCGACCTCCCCGATCTTCCTTCCGCGCAGGAGGACCTCGAAACTCGTCTTCCCCCGGCGGTACTCCGCGCCCACCGCGCGCAGGTCGGCGTGAGGGGAGAAGCCGAACGTCAGCGCGCGATGCCGGGACAGAGCGGCATCGAGGGCGACCGGGTCGTCGGCACAGACCGCGCACTCTTCCGCTCGAGCGAGGAACGCCGAGAACGCCCTCTTCAGACCGGCGAACCCACCATAGGTGCGTACGTGGTCCGTGTCCACCGACGTCAACACCGCCACCCGGGGCGTGAGGCCGATGAACCGCCCGTCCGATTCGTCGATCTCGGCCACGAACGGCTTCCCCCTTCCGAGGATCGCCGATGGGGAGCCGGGCACCTCCCCCCCCACGTAGTACCCGCCCTCTCCCGTGACGGTGGTCACAAGGTGCGCCGCCCAGCTCGCGGTGGTGGTCTTGCCATGGGTCCCCACCACCGCGACGAGGTCCCGGCCGCGGGCGATCGCCCCCAGC
Source organism: Candidatus Acetothermia bacterium (assembly GCA_011057175.1). Taxonomy (GTDB): domain Bacteria; phylum Bipolaricaulota; class Bipolaricaulia; order Bipolaricaulales; family Bipolaricaulaceae; genus Bipolaricaulis. The sequence goes on along the minus strand of DSBZ01000243.1, from coordinate 1,316 downwards.
GCAGGCAGCCGCGGCCACCGCGGGATGCCGCGCGCGGCCTGCACCTCCAGGTTGCCGGGAGCGATGACCGAGGAGTACACGAGGGCATCCAGACGGTCCGGCAGGTTCTCCACCCGGTGCCCGACGTGCACCTCGGCCCACGCCCGGAGGGCCACCATGCGGGACGAATCCCGGATGTCGGACCCGGAGACCGTCGCCCCTCCCTCCCGCAGGAGCTGAGCCAGCGCCGCCATCCCCTCCCCACCGATCCCCACGAGGTGAACCCGCCCTGCGAAGCCGTTCATGTTCTCCTCTCCTCCACGAGTGCGATGATTGCCTCTGCCGCCTGACGGGCCGCATCGGGCCGGGCGGCCGCCCGCGCCGCCGCAGCCATGCGGCGCAGCCTCTCCTCGTCCACCCACAGCTCGCGCACGAGCGGGCCCAGGTCGCAGGGAGCCGGGCCCTCCGTCGCGAGAAGGCACCCCCCTCCCTCGGCGATCGCCCGGGCGTTGTCGTGTTGGTGCCGCCTTGCTGCTCCATTCCACGGGATGAACACGGCCGGGCGCCCCGCTGCCGCCACCTCGGCCACCGTCGTCGCCCCTGCCCGCGCCACGACGAGGCGAGCCCGGGAGAGGGCATCGGCAAACGGCTCCACGTACCTCACCACCTCGGCCGCGATCCCCGCCTGAGCGAGGGCCGCCGCCACTTCCTCCACCGGAGCCGCCCGCCCCACGATGAGCCGCATCCGGAGCCGAGGGGCACGCGCCAGATCCGGAGCGGCACGGACGATCGCGTCCACCAGGCTGCGCGACCCCAGCGACCCCCCCACCACGAGGAGCTCGTCCCCCAGCTGGGGGGGAAGGGCGGCCACCTCTTGCCGGACGGGGTTACCCGTCACCCGGGCGTTCGCGCGGCGGGGCACGCCGCGGGTCGTGGGGAACGAGAGGAGGACGAGGTCCGCTATCCGAGAGAGGAGGCGGTTGGAGAGCCCCATCCGTGCGTTCTGTTCGTGAACGACCATCGGAACCCCGAGGACCCGCGCGGCGACGAGCGGGGAGAACCCGGCATGCCCTCCCGTCCCGAGGACGACGTCGGGCCGAAACCGGCGCACGATCGTCGTCGCCCGGAGGAATCCCCCCACGGCCCGGGCGAGGGCCGCCGGCCACGTCCAGGGCCGGTGGCGATCGATCCCTCGCGAGCGAAGGGGGAAGAACTCGATCCACGGGCGTTGGCGGGCGACCATCGCCTCCACTCCGGCCGGACTCCCCACCCACCCTGCGCCAGAGAGGGCGCCCCGCGCCCGTAGCTCGTCGAGCACGGCCAGGGCAGGGTAAACG
>DSBZ01000032.1 GCA_011057175.1 Candidatus Acetothermia bacterium | reverse complement strand
GCGGGCGGCCACACAGTGCACTGGGGTATCGGACACCGGAGGAGTTCCGAGATGGGGTACGGATCCCGCTTCTGGAGCATGGGCAGCCTTCGACCTATCGGCGGAGGCAGGAGAACCATCGGAGAAGGCGCCGCGAGGCAAACGAGCCGAGTCTCTACTTGCGGCTGGCCCTAACCTAGGGGGCAGGCCGGATAACGACCTTGCCCTCGGCGAGGGTAACCGCTCCCGGCGCCAGGAACTCCTCCGTTTCCGGGTCAAGGAACGGCTGCCACGCGGCGGCGATAGCCTCGGGCCCAAAGTTGTACACCACCTGTTCCGCCGCATAGGTCAGGGGGACAACGAAAAGGCCGAGAATGGCCACTCCCAGCATCACATGCTTGCGCATACTCCCTCCTTAGCGATTCACGAGCCTGATTGACGCCCCTCTCACCAGCCTGACATGAATGCCCGTCGACTTTCACCCCCTTGCGCAACCGGTTGCTCACAATATAGCGACTGCCCCGCCAGTGTCAAGACCTGTGCCAGGGAGAGGGTCAAGACGCTTGCGGGACCTCTTTCACCGAAGTGGTAAGGGAAGGCCACTACCTCGGTTCACAGCTTCTTTCAGGAACCCTAACGGGAAGACGTTGGCCCTCTGCAGCCACAGGACTCGCGGACGGTGAGCGTCGTTGGGAGCACGGTGAGAACAGGCGGGACGGTCTGATCTTGTAGCAGCTTAAGCAACCGATTAGCAGCCACCTCCCCCATCGAGGCCCGGGGCACATGCACGGTGGTCAGGGGTGGCTGGACCACCGTCGCCAGGTCACCGTCGTCAAACCCGACCACGGCCGCCTCCTGAGGGACCTTGATGCCGGCCTTGGCCAGGGCGACCACTGCCCCCACCGCTATATAGTCGTTGGCCGCCACCACCGCCGTGGGCAACGGATTCCGGGTGAGGAACTTCCTCATCGCGATCCGATCGCAATCCCGTCTCCGTCCCCCCTCCACGACCACGCGCTCATCCACCCCTTCCCTTTGCTCATCTAATACCTGGCAGTACCCCTCAAACCTGGCGCGAAAGCTCGGATCGGCGAGCGTCTCCACGACGAAAGCGACCCGGCGATGCCCGTGGTCGAGCAGGTGGGCCGTGGCCATCCTCGCCCCGCCTACGTTGTCCCCGACCACGGAATCCACTCCCGGGATGTGGTTGTCCACCAGAACAACAGGGACTTGCCCACGCACCGGCCGGACCAGTTCCTCGCTGAAGTCAGTACCCAAGAAGACAAGTCCGTCCACGCGCCTTTCCCGCACGCATCTTGGCAAATTGCCGTCCCGCAGGCAGGAGAAGATCACGTGATAGCCTCGCTGATTCATCTCCGCCTCGATGACCTCGAGGATGACCCCGTAAAACGATCGCTCCACCGGGCGATGTCGCTCGTGGATCACCACCCCGACCGTGCCGGTACAGTTGGTGGCCAATCCTCGCGCGTTCATGTTCGGCTGGTAGCCTAACTCCCGCGCCACCCGCAGGATCCGGTCCCGCGTGGCAGGGCTGATACGGCCCTTCCCGGTGAGGGCCCGGGACACCGTGGAAGGAGCCACTCCCAGCCGGCGTGCGATGTCGTGAATGGTCACCGCCATATCAAACTGGCATAGTAGCGCTGTCCAAAGGGCGAGACAACGTCCAGCGCGCGCTCACTGCACCGAGGCTCGAAAGGCGGCGCCAACGGGTCCACATTCGCCTGAGGTCAAGCGAGTTGGCTCAGCGTCGCAGGGAGGTCGTCCAGGGTGCGGATGGTCTGGTCCGGTACATGGAGGTCCGACACAGCCACCTGCCCCGCGTACGGGCCGACGAGGACCCGAATGGCCTTCATGCCCACGAGTCTGGCGGGAAAAATGTCGAAGTCCAGCCGGTCCCCCACCATCACCGCCTCCTTCGGCTCCACCCCAAGCCCGTCG
>DSBZ01000166.1 GCA_011057175.1 Candidatus Acetothermia bacterium | reverse complement strand
TTGTCTCCACGGTGGGGGTGGTGAGCGGATGGAGGTCGAACTGGCGCAACGCCCGGGCCACCCACTCCCGCACGAGATCGTCCTTCAGGTCCTGGACGAATTCGTCCTCGCCGTAGTGGCGGAGGACGAGGTGCTGGGGGGCCTTGCCGTGGCGGAACCCCGGCACCTTGAGCTGGGCCTGGGCCGCAGCCAGGAGGTCCTGTTCCTTCCTCCGGATCTCCTCCGCCGGGACATCGATCGAGAGGGTGACTTCCCCTCCCGCCCGCTCGACCTGGATCTCCCTTTCGTTCACAGTGCCGGGATTATAGCCGCCTAGCCCCACAGCCTGGAGAGGAGGGCCCACCGGGTGCCGACCAGCCGGAACGCGATCGCCTCCGCACCCGTGAACACGGCCTGGAGCACCCCCAGGAGGAGGAGGGCGAGCACGATGAAGATCCCGAATTGTTCGAGCCGGAGAAGCTGGATCCGCCACCGCACGGGGAGGAAGTAGGCGAGGACCTTCGATCCGTCGAGGGGGGGCACGGGAAGGAGGTTGAACAGCCCGAGCACGAGGGAGAGGAGGACGATCAGAGCGACGAAGGCCAACACGTACGAGTTGGTCACCCCAAGGGCGACGAGCGCGCGGCCGAGGCCGGCGGCAATGAGGGCCATTGCGAAGTTCGTCCCCGGCCCCGCCACGCTCACGTAGAGCATCCCCCGCCACGTATCGCGAAAGTAGTACGGGTTCACCGGCACTGGCTTTGCCCACCCGAACACGATCGGGAACCCAGCGAACCGGCGCAGGAGGAGGAGCCCGAGCGGCAAGAGGACGGAGCCCACCGGGTCGAGGTGCTTGATCGGGTTCAGGGTGAGCCGCCCGGCCGCCTTGGCCGTGGGATCGCCGAGCCTCCACGCCACGTAGCCGTGGGCCACCTCGTGGGGGATGACGCACACGAAGAGCGCCCCCACCGCCATCAGTCCATAGACGAGGTCGATCACGGGCCCCGATCCCCGGCGACGACGAGGACCTCCTCGCGAAGCAGCTTCACCATCCCGGGTGGCACTCCTTTCGGCTTGCGCACATAGCGGGCCTCAGTGTAGCTGATCGGCACCTTGTGCTCACCCCGCGCCCGCGAGTGCCACGCCGCGAGCTCCCCCGCCCGGGCGAGGACCTCGCGGGGCACGGGGCGGCCATCGGTGCGAATGAGGACGTGGGCCCCCGGCACGCCGCGGGCATGCAGCCACACGTCATCGGGCCGAGCAGCTCGCACGAGCTGGTCGTTCTCCGCTCCGCAGCGGCCGATGAGGATCGTGAACCCCGCCACCGCGGTCTCCCGCGGCCGTGGTAGGGGGGGCGCCTTCCTCCGGGTGGAGGGGGGGGCGAACGCATCGCCCTCCCCGAGATACGGGGCGAGCTCCGGTTCCCGGGCGAGGAGCTCCCCGCGCTCGCGGAGGCGCCCGAGCTCCGCTTCGAGGGCACGGCGGCGGGCGGGGGTCCCCTCCAGCCGGCGGCGAAGCTTCTTCGCTTTCCGGTACAGGGTTTGGGCGTACGCGAGAGGGGGCAACGCCGGATCGAGGGAGATCCGCACGGGGTCACCGTCGAACCCCTCCACCTCGACCTCCGAGCTTCCCCGGGGGATCTCGGCGTGCCTCGCCAAGATGAGGTCGGCCTGCGCTTGAAGCTCGGGCCAGCGTGCGGCCTCGGCCTCCGCCGCGGCGAGGGCGGCGAGGGCCCGCTCGCGGCGGCGGACCGCCCGCGCCACCTCCTCCCTCCGCCGGCGGGCAAGGCCGGAGCCGAGGCGCCGCTCCAGGACAAGGTCGAGGGCCTGCCCGAACGAGGGGAACGTCGCCCGCGGCTCCCCGAGGTCGGGGCGGGGGAAGAAGCTCGCCAGGGGGCCGCGGTCCGCATCGTAGAGGTACCCTGAGGGGGGGGAACCGAGGACCTCGCGGGCGAACTGAG
>DSBZ01000007.1 GCA_011057175.1 Candidatus Acetothermia bacterium | reverse complement strand
CGGGAGGAGCGAGTCCCCGCTTGCCGCGCGGAGGACGGCATCGACGAGGTCCGCCGGCGCGGCGCCCTTCAGGACGTATGCCGCCGCCCCGGCTCTCGCCGCCTCGGCCCGCCACCCCGGATCGTCGAACATCGAAATCAGGACCACGGCCACTCCCTTCCGCCGCTCCTGCACCCTTCGGCAGAGCTCGATCCCCGAGAGCTCGGGCAACGCCGCGTCCACCACCGCTACGTCCGGAGCGAGCTCCCGCACCAAGCGCCACCCCTCTCGCCCCGACGCCGCCTGGCCGACCACTGACAACCCGGCCGCGGTCAGGATGCGGGCGATCCCCTCCCGGACGAGGGTGTGGTCATCGATGATCACCGTGCGCACGGGGACCATCGTACGGGAGGATACCTCAACGCGGGGATCGGGGAAGCGCACTATCCCCCCGGCGGAGGGCGTGGGCCCTGAGCTCGGCGGTGGTCCGGCACCCGAGCTTCCCCTTCAGCCCCTCCAGGTACGACTCCACGGTCTTGATCGAGATCCCGAGGCTGCGGGCGATCTCCCGGTTGGACGCTCCGGTGCCGAGGAGGCGGTACACCTCCTCCTCGCGGGGGGAGAGGGCCGGAGGGGCGGGAAGGGGACCGCGGCCCTGCAAGCAGTCCAGGATCGCCGCCCGCAGCTCTTCGGGCGAGGAGGACTTGGAGAGGAACCCATCGGCACCGGCGCAGGCCGCCTCCGCTCCCAGCCACGGGTCGTCGAGGGCGGTGACGGCGAGGATGCGCGCATCGGGCACCGCGTCCCGCAACCGAGCCAGGCCGGCAAGCCCCCCGCCGGGCATCGCCAGGTCCCACAGGACGACGTGCGGCCTCTCCTGGCGCGCGAGGAGGATCCCCTCTTCCCCTTCGGCGGCGAGGCCCACGACGACGATCCCGTGCCCGGCGAGGAGCTGGGCAAGGCCCTCCCGGACGAGGGGGTGATCATCGACGATGAGGACGCGGATCATGAATCGGTACCCTGAACTGAACCCTGGTCCCTCTCCCTGGCCGGGAGCGTATGTCCAGTTCCCCGCCGAGGAAGCCGACCCACTCCTTCATCCCCGAGAGGCCCAATCCCTCTCCGGTGCGGTGGGGATCGAACCCCTTGCCGTCGTCCGCCACCTCACCGACCACCGCTCCCCGCCTGCGATCCAGTGTGATCGTGACTTGGCGCGCTTGCGCGTGGCGGCGCACGTTCTCCAGCGCCTCGTGGATGACGCGGAACAGCGCCGTTTCCACCTCGGGGGGGAGCCTTCCCGGGGGGCCCTCTACCTCCACCACGATCCCCGTCGAGGCGGTGAACCGCTCGGCGAGCGCCCGGAGGGCCGGGGTGAGGCCGAGCTCGTCCAGGAGCGGGGGGCGGAGCTCCCGGGCCAGGGTCCGCATCCCCTCCACGCTCAGGTTGAGGAGGCGCTCCGCCTCGGCGAGGTCCCCGCCGGCGAGGGCCCACCGCGCCGCAGCCAGGGTCTGCCCCAGTTCATCGTGGACCTTGCGGGAGATCCTCTTCCGCTCCTCCTCTTGGGCCGAGAGGAGCCGCGCGGAGAGCTCGGCCAGGGCCCTCCTCCGCCCCTCGTACACCGTGGCGAACGCCCGCACCGTGAACGCGAGCACCCCGTAGAACCCCAACCCTCCTACGAGGATCGTCGCCACCACCCACACGGGGTCCTGGTGCGGAGGGACCCGGCCTGCGAACGGGAGGTAGTGCGGGATGAGGCCCAGCATCTCCAGGACAGCGACGAGGGCGAACCCGAGGAGGGCGATCCCCGTCACCACGTATCCGGCAGGCGGGGGCAGGAAGAAGTTCGCGTAGATCACGGTGAACAGGTAGAACAGGATCCCCACCCACTCCACGCCCCCCAGGCGGTGGACGAGGTAGCTGACGAGCGCGCTCTCCAGGGCCAAGTACGCCGCGTGCACGTTCTGGAGCGACCGCAGCGTCCGCTGGCGGCGGAGGAGCCACTGGAAGGGAAGCGTGAGCAGGAGCCACGCGAACGGGACGGCG
>DSBZ01000001.1 GCA_011057175.1 Candidatus Acetothermia bacterium | reverse complement strand
TCTCTTCTACTACGGCCCAGCACAATTCGGCTTGTACATCTCCTCGTTCCTCGCCGCCACCTTGGCGCTGGGGTTCCGTTCCTCCGCCTACCAGTCCCAGGTCTTCCGGGGGGCCATCCAGTCGGTTCCGCCAGGGCAGATGCTGGCCGCGCGCTCGCTCGGCATGGGGCGAGTCCGGGCAGTGATCTCGGTCGTCCTCCCCCAGGCGTTCCGCCTGTCGATCCCCGGCTGGTCGAACGAGTTCGCATCCGTGGTCAAGGACACCACCCTCGCCTACGCAGTCGGCCTGAACGAGATCATGCGCAGCGCGCGCATCATCGTGGATCGCCGCTACGACCTGGCGATGCTCGCCCTCCTCGTGGTGGCCCTGATCTTCCTCGTCTTCACCTACGCCGGGAACGGGCTCCTCGGGGTCGTGGAGCGACGGGTCCGCATCCCAGGGTTGATGACAGCGGAACCGGGCGGGACTCGTCGGGAGCATGGGTAGGCCCATGGACCCCCTCCTCCGCGTCGAGGACATCCACAAGCGCTACGGGACAGAAGAGGTCCTGCGGGGCGTCTCCTTCCATCTCGACCCGGGGCAAACGAAGGTGGTCATCGGGCCATCCGGCACCGGGAAATCCACCCTCCTGCGGTGCATCAACCGCCTCACCGAGCCCGACCGGGGCCAGGTGTGGCTGGAGGACGTGGAGGTGACCGCCCCGCGGGCAAGGATCAACGAGATCCGCTCGCAGATCGGCTTCGTGTTCCAGGATTTCAACCTATTTACCCACCTCACGGCCCTCGATAACGTGCGGCTCGGCCTCATCAAGGTCAAGCACCTGGGGAAGAAGGAGGCCACCGCGCGGGCGATGAAGGAACTGACCCGGGTCGGGCTCAAGGATAAGGCGGACGCGTACCCCGCTCACCTCTCCGGCGGCCAGCAGCAGCGGGTGTCGATCGCCCGGGCGCTGGCGATGGAGCCGAAGCTCATCCTGTTCGATGAGCCCACCAGTGCTCTCGATCCCGAGCTGATCGGCGAGGTGCTGGGCGTGATGGTGCAGCTGGCCGAGGACGGGATGACGATGATCGTCGTCACCCACGAGATGGGGTTCGCCCGCAGCGTGGCCGACGAAATCGTGTTCATGGAACACGGGGTGATCGTGGAACAGGGGCCACCGGAGAAGCTGTTCCGCTCCCCGGAGGTGGCACGGACGGGGGAATTCCTATCCAAGCTCAGCGAGCTGTACGGAGCGGAGGGATGACGTTCAATTTCGATCCGGGCTATCTTCCCCAACTGGCGAGCGGGCTCGTGGTGACGCTGGAGGTCACGTCCTGCTCCATCGCAATCGGGATCGTATTGGGGATCCTCCTCGCGTTGGGACGGGTCTATGGGGGACGCTGCATCTCCATCCCATGCAGCATCTACATCCACTTCTTCCGGGGGACGCCCCTTCTCGTCCAGCTATCCATCGTCTACTTCGGGCTCCCCAACTGGGGGATCCGGTTGTCGGCGTTCGAGAGCGGCATCCTCGCCTTTGGTCTGAACACGGCCGCCTACCAGGCGGAGTACTTCCGGGGAGCGATCCAGGCGGTGAAGGCCGGGCAGATGGTGGCGGCACGATCCCTCGGGCTCACCCGCTTCCAGGCGATCCGTCACGTCATCATCCCCCAGGCGCTCCGCCTCGTGATCCCGCCCTGGTCGAACGAGCTCATCCTCATGCTCAAGTACTCGTCCATCGTCTTCTCGATCGCGCTGTACGATCTCATGGGGGTGGGAAAGAGGATCGCCTCACGCCATTTCAACTACTTCGAGGTGTTCATCGTCGTCGCGCTGATCTACCTGGGGCTCGTGCTATTGATCACGTTGGGGCTGCGGTGGGTCGAGCGGCGGGTGCGCGTCCCGGGGCTGGGGACAGCCGGCCGGGGGGCCTAGAGTGTGCAGTTTCACAGTAGTGTTGACAGGTGGGGGTGCACGGAGGGAGTAGCAGGCGGGAGCTGGGGATCTCACGCACGGTGTTCTACCGGTGGAGGAAGCGCCTCCGGGCGTACGGGGTGG
>DSBZ01000155.1 GCA_011057175.1 Candidatus Acetothermia bacterium | reverse complement strand
TAGCGGTGGTTCGTGGACGCCGTGAAGATCGGGGTCAGGTAGAGGGCGGTCACCCCAAGGTCGCGAAGGTAGTCGAGCTTCTGGAGAACACCCACCAGATCGCCACCGGAAAACGAGCGGTGGGTGGGCGGATCATCCCACGGTTGGGTTCCTGGAGGGTCGTTGCCTGGATCCCCACTGCGAAACCGGTCCGGGAAGATCTGGTAGAACACGGCGTCCCGGACCCACGTCGGCGGGCTTGGTTCGCGCATCATTTCCACCGGGTGAGGATCTCCTCGCGACGGAACAGCTGCACCGCCAGGTAGAGGAGAAGTGTGTTCAGGACGACGAGGATTCCCCCCTCGAGGATCACCAGGAGGAGGTTCACGGCGACCATCTGAATGGAGTAGACGATGAGGGGGATGAGGGAGGGGACCACGGCCAGACTCGAGAACTGGTACGCCGCCCGGGGGTCGCTCGTCCGCGATGAGACGATCATCGAAACGAGAACGGCGAACACGGCAAGCAGGGGCGACAGAATGAAGATCGACAAGAGCCAAGGGATGGACAAGACGCCTGTCGGGATCCCTCCCAACATGACGTGCGCGGCAGCGAGAAACAGGGAGAACACCCCCCACGTGAGGGCGAGGGAGGGGAGCACCGCCACCAATGCCTTGCCCACGAAGATCTCCCAGTCGGTGAGGGGCGTGGCGAGGAGGGGTTCGAGGGTCCCCTGCTCCTTCTCCCCTACAATCGAGTACACGGCGAGCGTGACCGGGATCATCACCGGCAGGACGAGGAAGTACATGAGCGCCGTGTTGAGCAAGGTCGCCTGGGCCTCGGGCGGAAGGCCCTGCCCCTGCCACACCATGAACCCGGCCAGGCCCCCCATGAACAAGGGGAGGAAGAGGGCCCCGTAAAGGACCATCTTGATCTTGCTGAGCTCCTCCCACTCCTTCATCATGAGCACCCTAAGCCGCCCCATCGTTCCCTCCAACGAGCTCCAGGTACACGTCCTCGAGCGTCCGCTCGTCGCGGGTTACAGAGCGGATCTCCGCCCCCAGTTCGACCAGCCGGCGGACGAGGGCCGGAACGTCTCGCTCTGAATCCGCCACTTCGACGGAGAGGGTGTTGCCTTCCAGCGTCGCCCCACGGACGAAAGGTAACTCCAGAGCCGCAGCGAACTCCAGCCGCGGGTTCGCCAATCCCACGACCACCCTTGACCCGGACATCCGTTGCTTCAGCGCCTCCGGGCGATCCAGGGCGATGAGCCGGGTGCGAAGCAAGGCGATCCGGGCGCACAGCTCCTCCGCCTCGGGGAGGTTGTGGGTGCACAGGAGCACGGTTCGCCGCTCGCTTGCCAGCTCCCCGATGAAGCGGCGCACGTCGCGGGCGCTCTCCGGGTCGAGGCCGGAGGTCGGCTCGTCGAGGAACAGGACCTTCGGTTCATGGAGGAGGGCCCGGGCGAGGGCCAGCCGCTGGCGGAGGCCCTTGGAGAGGGTGGCCACCGCATCACGGGACCGGTCGGCGAGCCCGAGCCGCGCCAGGTAGTGCCGGATGCGGCTCCGCGCGTCATTCACCCCGTACAGCTCGGCGAAGTACCGCAGGTTGCGCTCCAAGGAGAGGCGCTTGTAGAACCCAGGGGCCTCGGTGAGGATCCCGACCGTGGACCGGATCGCCGACGCCTCTTTCCCCACCTCGTATCCGGCGACCCAGGCCCGGCCCGCGGTCGGGGCGAGCAGTGAGGCGAGCATGCGGACGGTGGTCGTCTTCCCCGCTCCGTTGGGGCCCAGGAGGCCGAGGATCTCCCCCTCCCGCGCCTCGAGGGTCAGACCGTCCACGGCGAGGCGGTCCCCGAACCTCCGCGTCAGCCCCTCCGTGCGGATCACCGTCGCACCTCCCTCCCCCCTGCAGGGGCGACCGACGTCATCACGATTATCTCCACCCCCCGGCCGAACAGCCACCGCCCGAGGTGGAGCCGGCGTTCGATCGCGAACCCCACCTTTGCGTAGGCACGGATCGCCCGCTCGTTCGTGGCGTGAACGCAGAGGGAAACCTGAC
>DSBZ01000130.1 GCA_011057175.1 Candidatus Acetothermia bacterium | reverse complement strand
GTGGACGCCCTCGCCCCGCGGGGGGTGGCCCTCTTCCTCTCCGAGGCGCGCTCTCTCTCCCTCGAAGAGAGGGCGTTCCTCGCCGAACGGGGGGTCGAGTGGGAGGAGGGGGGGCACACCTCGCGCCTCCTCGCGGCCGATCTCGTTGTGCCCAGTCCGGGGGTTCCCCCCCACCGCCCGGTCCTCCAGGAGGCGCGGCGGAGGAAGATCCCCATTTGGTCGGAGATCGAGCTCGCGTTTCGCCTGGCGGCGCCGGCGGCCCTCATCGCGGTCACCGGGACGAACGGGAAGTCGACCACGGTCGAGCTCGTCGCGGCGATCCTCCGGGCGGCGGGGCTCGATCCCATCGTGGCGGGGAACATCGGGTGCCCGGCGGCCTCCACCGTGGATGCCGTCTCCGCTCGGCCGTGGGTGCTCGAGGTGAGCTCGTACCAGCTCGAGTGGACGGAGGCCTTCCGCCCCACCGTCGCCGTGTGGCTCAACTTTGCCCCTGACCACCTCGACCACCATGGAACCCTCGCCGCGTACTTCGCGGCCAAGGCACGGATCATCGCCCGCCAACGGGAGGAGGACACAGCGGTCCTTGGACGGGAGATCCTTTCCTGGACCGCACCCCGTGCCCGCTCTGTCGACTACGGTCGGGTGGAGGTCCCCCCCGGCTGGGGGGAGGGGCTCCCCCTCCACCTCCAGGCTGACCTGCGGGCAGCGTGGGCCGCAGCGACTGCGGCCTTTCCCGCTGTCGAGGGTTCTCCCCCCCCTTACGGCGAGGTCGCGCCGGCCATCCACCAGCCGCACCGTCTCCAGCGCGTGGGGGAGATCGGGGGGATCCCGTTCGTGGACGACTCCAAAGGGACGAACGCCCATGCCACGGCTGCTGCCCTGACGGCGATCTCCGGCCGCGTGGTGCTGATCCTCGGCGGGCGCCTCAAGGGGGGAGGGTACGATGTCCTCGTCCCTCTCATCCACGACAAGGTCCGGGCGTGCGTCCTCATCGGGGAGTCCCAAGGCTACTTCGCCCATCTCCTCCCCTCCGCGGGGGTTCCCTGCGAGCGGGCCGACGACCCCGCGGACGCGCTGCGCCGGGCGTACCGCCTCGCCCAGCCGGGGGACACCGTGCTCCTCTCCCCGGCGTGTGCGAGCTTCGACCAGTTCCGGGACTACGCCCACAGGGGGGAAGCGTTCCAGCGGGCGTTCACCGCCCTCGCCGCAGGGTGAGCGGCCCCTGTCCCCCTGCCCGGGGACACTCCGCACCCAGGTGGGGGAACGATAGCCGGGGGAGCCACCCCTACAGTCCTTTGGCCGAGGGGACATGTGTGCCACACTACCTTCCGCCATGGGGAGCCTGGAGGGCAAGGTCGCGGTCGTCCTCGCTTTTTTGCTCCTGGCGGGGTTCCTGTTCGTGTACTCCGCAAGCTTTCCCCTCTCGCTGCGCTTGACCGGGGACCCGTGGGCCCTCCTCAAGCGGCAGATCGTCGGGGGCGTGCTCGGGGTGGTGGCCCTCGTTGTCCTGTGGCGGGTGGATTACCACGTGTGGAGCAGGATCGATGACCTCCTGTTGGGGGGGGCGTTCGTCCTCCTCAGCCTGACCCTCCTCCCCCCTCTTGCCGAGGGGTCGCGCTGGTTGCGGTTGGGCCCCTTCCCATTCCAGCCCTCGGAGATGGGGAAGGTGGCCCTCATCTTGTACGTCGCGGGCTCCCTCGTCCGGCGAGGGGATCGCGTTGCGAGGTACCGCGAGGGGGTCCTTCCCTACCTCCTCGTGCTGGCGGCGTTCGGAACGGTGCTCCTCCTCCAACCCGATTTGGGGATGCTCGGCGTGTACGTGGTCACCGTGGCGTTCCTCCTCTGGGTGGGGGGGATCCCCGTTCGCCATCTCCTCCTCACCCTCGCCGGCGCGCTTCCCGCAGCCGGCGTGGTCCTCTTCCTCGCCCGCTACCGGCTCGAGCGGCTCGTGGCCTTCCTCAACCCCGATTCGTACCGGGATACCTACGCCTATCAGACGTTCCAATCGCTTCTCGCCGTGGGTTCGGGTGGGGTGTTCGGGCG
>DSBZ01000174.1 GCA_011057175.1 Candidatus Acetothermia bacterium | reverse complement strand
GTAGGGGAGGGTTGCAGCGTTACCCCGGAGTCAGCCGCCCTCTCGCTGCTGGATGAGCACGGACTTCGCCTCGTCCGCTCCCTTGACCGCAGGCTCTGCTGCCCTATGCTCGGAGGAGGGGCAGCTGACTCAAGGGAAAGGCCGCGTGGTAGGGGGGGTCTGGCAGCGGTGGCCGCGTGTGCAAGCACTGCCCACGGGCAGGCCGCTCTGTTCCGCACGCTCTCCGTCGGCCCTGTGTCGGCGCTGGCGTTCTCCCCGAGCGGTGACCACCTCGCGGTGGGTGGAGCGAACGACACGATCCCCGTCGTGGAGACCACGGGATGGCGCATCGTACATACGTTGGAGGGGCAGACCGGGCAGGTCAACGCGCTTTCCTGGAGCCCCAATGGCGAGCTCCTCGCCTCCGGGTCGAGTGACAGCACCGTCCGGCTGTGGGACCCCGCCACCGGGGAGACGAGCGCGGTGCTCGCCGGGCCCACGGGCCTGTGACCTCGGTTGCGCTCAGCCCCTCGGGGGCCACGCTCGCCTCAGGGTCCCACGACACCACCGTCAAGCTGTGGACCGCGGACACAGGGACGGAGCCCCGCACGCGGCGCGGACACACGGACTGGATAACCGCGGTCGTGTTCAGCCCCAGTGGGCGGGCACTGGCCTCGGGGGGATACGACACCATGGTTCGGGTGTGGGACACGAGCGACCTCCCTCGTCGCTGACAGCTGGAGGGGACTTACGATCCTTGTGACAGGCTCGCTCTCAGCTGGTTCAGCTTCGCCACGAACTCGGCGGCGAGCCAGGGATCGACGTCCTTCGGCCCAAGGCGGATCCCGCGGTGCCTGCGGATCCTCACGGTGAGGGCATTCCGGTCGAACGAGGCGGTGACGTCTGCCAGGGGGTGCTCCAGTCCGAACCCGGCCTGGAACAGGGCCCGATCCACCATCTGGGGAACGCGTCGTTCCAGGAGCCCGATCGTCTTGTTGAGGAGGAAACCTCGGATGCCGTGCCTGCACCCGGCGCGTTCCGTGAGGAGCTTCCGGACGAGCTGGACCTTCTCCTGGACGGCTTTGCCTAGCTCCATGACAAGGGCATCCTGGGTCAGGATCAGGTTCAGGCGTCCGTCCTTTGTGGTGATGCGCGCGACCTCGTCCCGCCACAGGAGCTCGTGGATCTCCTGGGGGCCGAGGCCATTCAGGTCGTGTGTTCCGAGGCAGAGGTAGGGGATTCCGTTCCCGGCTGTGCGCTCGACCACAGACGGGGAGACGAGGACCTGCCCGCCCCGGGCCCGATCCGCCAACCGTTGGGCCAGGTTGACCACGAAGCCGAACAGGTCTCCATCTTCCTCGATCGGCGTTCCCCAGGAGATCCCGATCCCGCTGGTGAACGCGTCGCCCGGGTGCGCCGCGTTGTGGCGAGCAACCTCTTCCTGCACCTCCCTCGCACAGCGCACGCACGCCAGCGCCTCGGCGAAGGTGGCCATGATCCCGTCCCCGAGCGTCTTCACGACCCGCCCTCCCTGCCGCTTGAGGCAGTTTTCGGCGAGGGATGTGAACTCCTTGGCGAGGCGATAGGCTTGCTCATCGCCACGTTCGCGCGTGTAGGACGTGAACCCGCGGATGTCGGCAAACAGGACCGCTTGTCCGGGTCTGCGGACGGGCCCCGGCGGAGGGGAGGAGCGGTCCGCACCGAACGCAGTCTCCGGGTTGCCTGCCGTCGAGCAGAGGTCCACGGTCGGAGTGTGCACGGCGGGCCGGCATCGGTCCAGATGGGGCACCCCTCCGCCTGGTTGGCCCGGCGAGGGACTGCCTTTTACACAGAGTTCCGGCAAAGGGGAGGCGATGAACCGACGAGGTCGGGATTGGCTTGCCCGACGCTCCACGGGCGTGTCCGCCCGCGAGGGGAGCCGCACCCCAGGCTACGGGCTGCGCCACTTCGTCCACGGGTACGTGTACGCCCGCTGAGCCTGTCTTTGTATCCGCGCGGCGACGCGGCCGGAACCCTGCCCCGCCCACTGCGCTTCATCCGCCGCTGGGCGTCGCGGGTGTTCATCGGCT
>DSBZ01000199.1 GCA_011057175.1 Candidatus Acetothermia bacterium | reverse complement strand
CCTCAGCGGGGAGGGCCTCACCCCCGGGCAGCCGTCCCTCACCCAGACCCTCCGCGCCGAGATCGAGGGCACGGCCCTTGGCTTCCTCACCCTCCGCGCGAGCTTCAACGATCAGCTCGGGCCTGGGTTCCAGGACTTCCTCTTCACCGTGGACCGCGCCCCGTGGACCGGCGAGTTGGGGCGGTTCGTGGTCGGGGCGGAGGGAGAGGGCCTCGGCGTGTACAACAAGCGCGTCCTCGGGGCGCGCGTCACGTACGCCGGAGACGAGGCCTCGTGGGGGGCCGTCGTCACACGGCTCGAGGGGATCTCCGAGACCCGTACGTTCACCGGCGAGCGAGGGGAGGGCGAGGCCCTGTTCACCACGATGGATCCCGACGAGCCGTGGCGGGAGGCCCCGTACGGGCGGTCCGTGGAAGGGCTCGCCCACTGGCCGCTTGCGCTGCAGTTCGTGGAGGGGCTGTCCCAGGTCCGGCTCCGCCTGGAGGGGGGAGCGGAGGTGTGGACGTTCCTCGCCGCCTGGGATCTCGCGTACCTCCGCGAGGACCTCGAGGCGGAGCTGGTCACGGACATGCCCGAGGGCCAGTACCGCATCCTGCGCGAGGAAGGCCAATCTGACGTCCTCGCCCTTCGTGTCTCCCCAGCGGCGATCGCCCGCCGCCGGATCCAGGATGCGATCGATGCCTACAACGCCCGGCTCGGCCTGACCGGCGCCGGCGAGAAGGCTTACCCCTTCGTCGAGGGGAGTGAGCTCGAGACGCGTTTCCTGGCCGAGCTCGGTCGGTTCCTGGCCGTGCTCGTGGACGAGGACGCCTACCCGTTCCCGCAGGCGCAGCGCCGGCGCTACCTGTACCTCGGCGAGCCCGATGTGATCGAGGACACGGTAGAGGTGCGGATCTGTCAGCCCGGGGAGAAGGAATTCCGTCCTCTTCCCGACCCCGCCCTCGCCGACTTCATGTGGACGCTCCTTCCCGCACCGGGTGTCCTCCGGATTTCGTTTCCGGATGCGTTCTTCCAAGGAGGGGCCGTCCAGGTGGGGTTCGCCTACCAGCGGGAGGGGGGCACGTTCGGGCTCGGCCCCAGCCTGGTGCCGGGGTCGGAGCAGGTGCGGCGGAACGGCCAGCTCCTCGCGCGGGGAGTGGACTACGCGATCGATTACGAAAGCGGGATGCTGATCCTTTTCTCCCCCCTCGGGCCGGAGGAGGAGCTGAAGGTGGACTTCGAGCGTCAGCGGGGGGGCCTCGGCGGGTACGCGGACTACGAGAGGGACCTCTTGGGCCTCGTGTTGAACGTTCCCGGGTGGGACGGGTTCAAGCTCGCCGTGTACCGCGCCCAGGACGTCGGTGCCCCCCGCCCGACCACGGCCACCATGCCCAACACCCACAGCGTGGCCGCCCTCTCCCTGGCCGGCCAGATCGGGGGCTGGACGTACCGCTTCGCCCTCGGGGGAGCGGAGAACGTGTTCCCGTCCGACGACAACTCCCGGATCCCCACTCCGAACCGGGTCAACGCCATCGCCACCGCCCACGCCCCCGACGGGGCGTACGTCGTGTTCGCGCACCAGAACGGCTTGACGGTGTACAAGGACGGCGCCTTCGCCGGGTACGGGACCGCCCACGGCCTTTCCGGCCGGGCCGCCCACGCTCTCCTCCCCCTTCCGGACAGGCTCCTCGTGGGCACGGACGCCGGCCTGACGATCGTCCGACTTGTGGATGCGACGCCGTTCGACCGCGTGCGGAGCTGGGTCCGGTTGTTCGAGGACGACGGCGTGCCCGGGACGGAGGTCCTCGCCCTTGCCCGCGGGGGAGGGCGGATCTACCTCGCCACCGAGAGCAACGTGGCCTCGTTCCTCACCGCCGACACCGAGGACCCGACCCGGTGGCAGAAGCTGGGGCTCCCCGAAGAGGGGCCGCGCCCGACGGCTCTCCTGTGGGCCGACGAACGGTTGTACCTGGGGACGGAGCGAGGGTTATTCGTGCGGGAGGGCGAGGCATGGACCCTCCTCCCTGGGGCTTCGGGTCCGGTCCATGCCCTCGCAGCGCGCGGAGGGGAACTG
>DSBZ01000110.1 GCA_011057175.1 Candidatus Acetothermia bacterium | reverse complement strand
CGAGCTGGCCATCCCCGCGGGCACGCTGGGCAGGGCGAAGGTTCTCCCCTCCAGAACAACGACCCCGTCCTTCACCACGGCCGTCCCCACCACCGAGGCCACCGCGTACCCCTCCGGAAGGGTGAACGGGTAGGTCCCATTCCAGGCCTGGGCCCACACGCCGTCGGGGGCGGGGGCCGTGACCGTGATCGGGAGCAGGCCCTCCTCGTACCCCTCCTTGGTGCACGTCTTGGACACCTTGAGGTACCCGTCGCCAACCTCGGCCAGGGAGATCAGGACCCACTTCTCGATCACGTTGGGCTGGACTTCCGTCCAAGAGGTCTCGCCGAGGACCTGGACGCCCCGGGCGGAGAGCTGGTAGTCGTAGGGGTTGGGCAGCGTGCAGTTGGCGTGAGTCTTGACGACGCGGATCCCCACCTCGCCCGACGCTCCCAGAGGGGCGGTGAGCGACCTGTAGCTGAACATAAACTCGCAACCCAGGGCGGTGAACCCCACCGCACCACCGACCAACACCACAACGAGGAGAAACCGACGCTTCATCGTTCCGCTCCTTTGCCACATGATCCTAGGCCGCAAGGGCTGATGAGGACAAACGGGATCGTCGTCCCCCCCGATGAAGGACTGCGGTCACGGTTGTGGAGAAGCCGCGGAACCCCTCGGCGCTTGCCCTCACCCCGTCCGGGGCGACCGCCCTGGCTTGGGGTGCGGTCCGTGCCGGGGGTTCGGATCCGGTTCTCGGGCCGGGCGTGGGCCCGGGTGCGCCGCGGCCTTCCAACCGGGATGGGCTCTCCTCCCCAGAGCCCTCCGGGCGGCGCTCAGGCCAGCGAGGTAACCGGTGGATAACGCGGCCTGGAGGTTGTAGCCGCCCGTTTCCCCATCCACGTCCAGGACCTCGCCGGCGAAGAAGAGCCCGGGCACGCGCCGGCTCTCCAGGGTCTTGGGGTCCACCTCGTCCAGGGCCACCCCGCCGCGGGTGACCATAGCCTTGTCCCACCCGCCCAGGGAGGCCACGGGGAACGGGTGGCCGGCGAGGCTCGCCGCGAGCTCCCGCCGGGCCGCGCGGGTGAGCTCCGCGGCCTTCGTCGCAGGGGGAAGGCCGGCTGCCGCGGCCACCGCCCGGGCCACGCACCCGGGGACCCCGAGCCCGGAGAGGAGGTTCGCCACCGAGCGCCGGCCGTGGCAGGCGATCTCCTCCTCCAGGCGCCCTTCCGCCGCGGCGCGGTCGTCCAGCCCCGGGACGAGGGCGACCCGGAGGAGGTCCCCCGGGGCAGCGTAGCGGGAGAGGTCGAGGACCGCCGGGCCCGAGAGCCCGCCGTGGGTGAAGAGGACGTCTCCTCGGCGGCGGGCGAGGACCTCTCCCCCACGGGCGACGGCTACCTGGGTCCCGCGCAGGGACACCCCGGCGCAGCCCGTGAACGGGCCACACGTCTCCCGGCCCACGCCCACCGGGGCCAGGGCCGGACCGGGCGGGACGATCCGGTGCCCGAGCGCGGCGGCGGGGGCATAGCCGTCCCCCGTGGCCCCGAGAGAAGGGTAGGACCGTCCCCCGGTGGCGAGGACCGCCGCCCGCCCGGGGAAGGAGACCCCTCGGGCGGAGGCGGTGAACCCGCGCCGCTCCGCCCGCAACCCCTGCACGCGGACCCCGGTGCGGATCGCTACCCCCAGGGTTCGCGCCTCGGCCAACAAGAGCTCCAGGACGTCCGCCGCCCGCCGGGTCCGGGGGAAGGCCCGACCGTCGGGGTCCTCGACAAGGGGGACCCCCCGGCGGGCACAGTAGGCCGCGAGGTCCCGGTTCGAGAACGCATACAAGGCCGGCCGGAGGAAGCGGCCCGCCTCCCCGGGCTTGTCGCCCCCGTGGTAGTGGGGGAGGAAGTCCGCGATCTCCCCCCCATGGGTCAAGTTCCCCTGGCCCCCTCCCGAGGCGAGGAGTTTGCGTGCCGGGGCAGGCATCCGCTCCAGGACGATCACCCGGGTGCCCGCCTCCGCCGCGGCGAGGGCCACCATCAGCCCTGCCGGGCCCCCACCCACGACGATCACGTCCCAGGTCACGGCCCCAGTATAGGGG
>DSBZ01000167.1 GCA_011057175.1 Candidatus Acetothermia bacterium | reverse complement strand
GTGGTTCGAGCGGTGGAGGAAGGTCTACGAGGATGAGCCCTACGCGTATCGGTGGTTCGTGGGCGGGAAGCTCAACCTATCGTACAACTGCCTCGACCGCCACGTGGAAGCGGGGAAGGGCGGCAAGACGGCGCTCATCTGGGAGCCGGAGCCCGTGGACGAGCCCGACCGGACCTTCACCTACCAGGAGCTCCTCGACGAGGTGTCTCGGTTCGCCAACGCGCTCAAGGCGCTCGGGATCCAGAAGGGGGATCGGGTGGGGATCTACCTCCCGATGATCCCGGAGGTGGTGATCGCCATGCAGGCCGTGGTGCGGATCGGTGCCGTGCACACGGTGGTGTTCTCCGCGTTCTCTCCGGAGTCGCTGCGCGATCGGTTGCTCGACTGTGGGGCGAAGGTCCTCATCACCGCCGACGGGTACTGGCGGCGGGGAAAGCAGATCCCCTTGAAGCAGAACGCCGATCGGGCGTTGACGGGGACAGGGGTGGAGAAGGTGGTTGTCGTCCGTCGGGCGGGGAATGAGATCCCGATGCACAAAGGGCGCGACGTGTGGTACCACGAGATCACGGACGGGCAGTCCCCGCTGTGCCCTCCCGAGGAGGTGGATGCCGAGGACCTCTCGTTCATCCTCTACACGTCAGGCACGACGGGCAAGCCCAAAGGGGTTATGCACACCACGGGCGGGTACGCGGTCCAGGTGTACACGACGTGTAAGTGGGACTTCAACCTGCACGAAGACGACATCCACTGGTGCACGGCCGACGTGGGGTGGATCACCGGGCACTCCTACATCAACTACGGCCCCTTGATGAACGGGGTGGCAACGCTGGTCTACGAGGGGACGCCCGACGCCCCGGACTACGGGCGGATGTGGCAGGTCATCGCCAAGCACAAGGTGACGGTGTACTACACCGCCCCGACCGCGATCCGGATGCACGTCAAATGGGGCGAGGAGTGGCCGGCAAAGCACGATCTCTCCTCCCTGCGGATCCTGGGGACGGTGGGGGAGCCGATCAACGAGGAAGCGTGGTTGTGGTACTTCCAGCACATCGGCGGGAAGCGGTGTCCAATCGTGGACACGTGGTGGCAGACTGAGACCGGAGCGACCTGCGTGCAGGCCCTTCCGGGGATCGGCCCGTTCGTCCCCACCGTGGCCGGACGCCCGTTCCCCGGGATCCGCGCCAAGATCGTGGACGCGGGCGGAGTCCCCGTGAAGACGGGGGATGGAGGGTACCTCGTGATGGAACCGCCGTTCCCCCCTGCGCTTCTGCGGGGGCTGTATGGGGATGTGGAGAAGTTCCGCGCCACCTACTTCGGCGAGTTCGGCCCCCAGCTCTACTTCACCAAGGATGGGGCGCGGATGGACGAGATGGGGAACGTCCGCATCACGGGCCGGGTGGACGACGTGATGAACGTCGCCGGCCATCGGCTGGCCACGGCCGAGGTCGAGGACGCGCTCGCCCAGCACCCCCTCGTGACGGAGGTCGCGGTCGTGTCCAAGCCCGACGACCTCAAGGGCGAGGTCCCGGTGGCGTTCGTCCTCCTCAAGAAGGGGGTGCAGCCCTCCGAGGAACTGAAGAAGGACCTCGTGAAGACGGTCGACCAGCACATCGGCCCCACGGCGCGGCCGGCGGCGATCTACTTCACGGAGGACGTGCCCAAGACCCGCTCCGGGAAGATCATGCGCCGGATCCTGAAGGCGCTCGTGCGCAACGAGCCGGTCGGCGACCTGACCACCCTGCGCAACCCGGAGAGCGTGGTCGACCTGCAGAAGGTCGTGGGCGACAAGGCCTAGGTTGGGCGCAGCGCGTGGATGACGAGAGGACGGGGGCGGACCTCGGTCCGCCCCTGTCGGTCTGTCTGAGTAAGGAGAGCTCATGGCAGAGGCACGGGTGTTCGGGTTGCCGGCGGAGAAGGGCCGGTGGGGGTTCGTCGGGCTGGGGTTCGTGGCCAACGTGTGCATGGGGGCGGTGTACGCGTTCAGCGTGTTTCGGAAGCCCCTCGAGGCGGCGTGGGGGATCCCCCCGTCGCAGGTGGGCCAACTGGGGTATCCGTTCATGGCCTTCCTCGCCGTGTT
>DSBZ01000213.1 GCA_011057175.1 Candidatus Acetothermia bacterium | reverse complement strand
TCGTGGGGGCGGTGCGGATCCAGCCCGTCGCGCACAGCCACGGGAACGTCGAGGCGTACGGGCTTGTTCTGGACACGTCGGAGGGCCGGGTCGGGTTCGTCACCGACGCCCGGTTTTCCCCGGATCTCGCAGTCCACTATGCAGGCTGTCACCTCCTGGTGCTGAACGTCGTGCTCAAGGACTGGAAGCCGGGCGTGGACCACCTCTCCCTTCCCGAGGCCGGGGAGATCATCAGTGCCGTCAAGCCGCGGCTCGCCGTGCTCACCCACTTCGGGATGACCATGCTCCGGGCCAACCCGCGGACGCTGGCGGCCGCCCTGACGGAACAGATCGGCATCCCCGTCGTCGCGGCGGGCGACGGCCTGACCCTGGACGCCGCGGCGTGGTCCGCACCTCCCCCCGGTTTGCCCGGCCCAGGGGGACGAGGGGACAATGCTTCAGGAGGTGGACGATGAGGCGAGGTCGGTTCGTCGTGCTCGTGGCGTTGGGGATCGTCCTGGGAGGGTGTTCAGGGCCGGAGGCGGGGCGCCCGCCCACCGCGGGGATCTGGTACAGCCCGTGGCGGGGAGAGGTGCCGCTCCTCGTGAGCTTCGTCAGCCAGTCCGTGCCGGGCGACGCCGCGATCGTCGTCTACCGGTGGGAGTTCGGGGACGGGGTCGTGCACGAAGGGGAGGGCTCGGTCTCCCACTGGTACGCGCGGGAGGGCACGTTCTACCCCACCCTCACCGTGATCGACGAGGCGGGCCGGTCGGCGACCGTGCGCGGGGTGATCCAGCCGGGGGTCTCCTACCCGTTGGACGTCTTGGAGTGGAACGTGGAGGCGACGTACTTCGGCCAGCGGGTCGTGGGGCGGGTGAAGAACATCGGCGACCGCACGATCAACGAGGGCCGGGTGGTGGTCCAGTTCAGGGACAAGGATTGGAACGTCGTTCGCGAGCGATCGAAGATCCTGGGGGACCTCGCGCCGGGGGTGGAGCAGATCTTCGAGATCACGACGGACCTCACCCTCGCGGAGATCGGCGGCGCCCCGCACCACACGATCTACACCGAGGTCATCCACACCGATCACCCCCTCTCACTGCAGGAAGAGCAGTAGGGAACCGCGATCTCGGACTTGGAGAGGAGCTCGAGGAGGTGGTCGAGGTCGCGGATCGCCACCACCCATACCCCGCCGACCTCTCCATGGGTGTCCACGAACGCGGTGAACGGGTAGCGGAGGTTGCCGGAGAGCTGGTAGCGGCGGGTCACGGCGGCGCCAGCGTCGTGGACGACCGGGAACGTGACCCCCCGTTCGGCGACGATCGCCGGGACCTCCGGCCACCGCTCCGGGCACACCCCCACGGCGAGGACCTCCGTCCCGTGGCGACGAGGAGTGCGGCGACGATGAGGCCCACGAGGCGGAGGTCCACGGCTACCGTCCGGAGCGGGCCGCCTGGGCGAGCTGGCCGAAGGCGAGGCCCCCATCCCCGGGCGGGACGAGGCGGTGGGCGAGGAACCGGAGCCCCGCCCGCTCCACCTCCGCTCGAACCGTGGAGGCGATCGCGTCGTTCACCGCCACCCCGCCGGTGAGGCCCACGCAGGTGATTCCCTCCTTCCGCGCCGTGTCAACCGCGAGCTCGGCCAGGCCCCTGGAGAGGGAGGCCTGCGCCGTGGCCGCGAGGTCGGGGGGCGAAGCGCCCCCCTCCCGCAGGCCGACGAGGGCCCGGAACAGGGCCACCGTGTCGAGCAGCCGCCTCCCCTCGTCGACCCCGTACTCGAGCGGTACAGGGAGGACCTTCCCGCCCGCGGCGGCCGCCTCCAGCCGCATCGCCGGCTCGCCCTCGTAGGTCCGTTCCCGCGAGATCCCGAGCCACGCCGCCACCGCGTCGAGGAACCGGCCGGCGCTCGTCGTAGCGGGGCAGTTGAGCTTGCGCTCGATTTGGAGGCGCACCGCACGGAGCTCGTCCGCGGACAGGCCCGCTGCGGCCGGATCGAGCCCGGCGGCGAGGAGGTAGCTCGCCGCCATCCGCCCCGGCCGGAGGGTCGCCAGGTCCCCGCCGGGCATCGGAACCGGCGCAAGCGAGGCCACCCGGGCCCAGGTGCCC
>DSBZ01000207.1 GCA_011057175.1 Candidatus Acetothermia bacterium | reverse complement strand
CTCCTCGGTGAGGAACGGCATGAAGGGGTGAAGGAGCCGGATCACGATGCCCAGCGCCTCACGCAGGACAAGCTGGCACGTGGCCCGGGCCTCAACGTCCTCCCCTCCCAGCCGCAGCTTGGCGAGCTCCAAGTACCAGTCACACAGCTCGTGCCAGGCAAAGTGGTACAGGGCATCGCTCGCGAGGTGGAAGTTGTACCGATCGAGCTCCGTTCGGACCTTCTCTACAAGCCAACTCAGCCGGGACCGGATCCAGCGGTCCTCGGGGGCGAGGGGGCGGCCGTCGAGCTCGGCGGTCGGTGGAAGGTCCGCTGTGTTGGCCAGGATGAAGCGGGCCATGTTCCACAGCTTGTTCTCGAAGTTGCGCGCCTCGTCGAGCTGGCGCATCGAGACCCGCATCTCCCGCCCCTTGGTCGAGCTCTGGGCCATCGTGAACCGCAGGGCGTCCATGCCGTGGCTCTCCTTCACCTCGAGGGCGTCGATCATGTTCCCCCGGGAGCGGCTCATCTTCCGCCCGTGCTCGTCCACGATGAACGGGGTGATGAGGACCTCCCGGAACGGGACCTCGTCCATGAAGTGGAGGCCCATCATCACCATCCGCGCCACCCAGAAGAAGAGGATGTCGAACGCCGTGACGAGGACCGAGGTGGGGTAGAACACGTCGAGCTCGGCCGTCCTCTCCGGCCACCCCATGACCGAGAACGGCCACAGGGCTGAGGAGAACCAGGTGTCCAAGACGTCCTCGTCCTGGCGGAGGGGGACCTCCTCCCCGTACCGCTCGCGGGCCAACCGCCGCGCACCTTCCCTGTCGTGGGCGACGAACGCCTCGCCATCCGGGCCGTACCAGGCAGGGATCCGGTGCCCCCACCATAGTTGCCGAGAGATGCACCAGTCGCGGATCCCCGTGAGCCAGTCGAAGTACACCTTCGCCCACCGCTCGGGGACGAATTGGATCCTCCCCTCGCGCACGGCCGCGATCGCCGGCTCGGCGAGGGGCTTCATGCGCATGAACCACTGGGTGGAGACCCTCGGCTCGACCCTCGTCCGGCAGCGCTGGCAGTGTCCGACAGCGTGGCGGTACGGAACGACCTTCTCCAGGAACCCCGCTGCCTTGAGCCGCACCACAACCTCCTCCCGGGCCGCGAACCGGTCCAACCCGGCGAACGGGCCACCGTGGGCGTTGATCGTCCCATCGGAATTGAGGATGTCGACCGTGGGAAGCCCATAGCGCTTGCCGATCTCCCGATCCAGAGGATCATGTCCGGGCGTGATCTTGAGGACGCCGGTGCCGAACTCCGGATCCACCTCTTCGGCCCCCACGATGGGCAGCCGCCGGTTGAGGAGGGGAAGGACCGCCGTCTTGCCGATGAGGTGCCGGTGCCGCTCGTCGCGGGGGTTCACGGCGACGCCCGTGTCGCCGAGCATCGTCTCCGGCCGCGTCGTGGCCACGGTGACGTGCCCCCCCCCCTTCAGCGGATAGCGGACGAAGTAGAGATGCCCATCGACCTCCTCGTGCTCGACCTCGATGTCGGAGAGGGCCGTCCCGCAGCGAGGACACCAGTGGATCATGTAGTCCCCGCGGTAGAGGAGCCCCTCCTCGTGGAGGCGGACGAAGGCGAGGGTCACCGCGCGGGACAGGCCCGGATCGAGGGTGAACCGCTGGCGCGACCAGTCACACGAGCAGCCCAGGACCCTGAGCTGGTCGATGATCTCATTCCCATAGCGCTCCTTCCACTCCCACACCCGGCGCACGAAGCCATCGCGCCCCAGGTCTTGGCGGGTGACCCCCTCCCGGGCGAGGGCCCTCTCCACCACGTTCTGGGTGGCGATCCCGGCATGGTCGGTGCCGGGGAACCAGCACGCCTCGAACCCCGCCATCCGCTTGTAGCGGATGAGGAGATCTTGGAGGGTGTAGACGAGGTTGTGCCCAAGGTGGAGCCGCCCCGTGATGTTGGGGGGGGGGATGACGATGGAGAACGGAGGCTTCCCACTCCGGGGGTTGCACCGCCACAGGTCCTGTTCCTCCCAGAACGCGAGGATGCGTGGCTCGACCTCGGTCGGATCGTAGCGGGGGGGGAGCATCCTATCCACCAAGCCAGGCCACGTCGGCCATGGAGTAGCTCAGGATCTCCTCAGGGG
>DSBZ01000101.1 GCA_011057175.1 Candidatus Acetothermia bacterium | reverse complement strand
GAGGATCCGACGCCACTCCAGTACATCGCCCCCTACGCCGGGTGCGCGATGGGGGAGTTCTTCCGCGACCGGGGCGAGGACGCCCTCGTGATCTACGACGACCTGTCCAAGCACGCTGTCGCCTACCGTGAGATCTCGCTCCTCCTGCGCCGACCCCCAGGGCGGGAGGCGTACCCGGGGGACATCTTCTACACCCATTCCCGGCTCCTGGAGCGAGCGGCGCGGATGAGCGACGAGCACGGAGGCGGATCCCTCACTGCGCTCCCCATCGTCGAGACGAAGGCCGGTGACATCACGGCTTACATCTCGACGAACCTCATCTCCATCACCGACGGCCAGATCTATCTGGAGGCGGATCTCTTCAACAAGGGGCAGCGGCCGGCGATGAACGTCGGGCTGTCCGTGTCGCGGGTCGGGGGAGCCGCCCAGGTCCCGGCGATGAAGGAGGTGGCGGGGCAGCTGCGGCTGGAGCTCGCCCAGTACCGGGACCTCGCCGCGTTCGCCGAGTTCGCCCAAGAGCTCGATGAGGCATCCCAGGCCCAGCTTGCCCGCGGAGAGCGGGTGATGGAGATCCTGAACCAGGACCAGTACAAGCCGCTCCCCGTGGAGGCCCAAGTCGCGATCCTCTACGCCGCGGTGGGGGGGCACCTCGACGGCGTGCCCGTGGACGCGGTGCGCGCGTTCGAGCGGGGATTCCTTGCGTTCCTCGCCGAGCACTATCCCCACGTCCTCGCCTCCCTCCGCGAGGAGCGGCACCTCACGGAGGCGGTGCGGAAGGGGCTCGACGAGGCCCTCGCCACGTTCCGGGAAGGGTTCAGGGCCTGATGGGTGCGCGCCTCCGTCAGATCCATCGCCGGATTGCGAACGTCCGCCACGTGCGGCAGATCACGAAGGCGATGTACACGATCGCCGCGACCCAGGTCATCCAGCGCAAGCGCGCTCTCCTCGCTGCCCGGCCGTTCACGGAAGCCGCGGGGAGCGTGCTCGCTGATCTCGTGGCCACCGCGCACCGTGAGGGCCTCACCCATCCCCTCGTCCACAGCGCCGGCCGCCCGGGGACGGCGCTCCTCGTCGTCAACGCCGATCGCGGGCTGTGCGGACGCTATGTGCTCGACCTGAACCGCGCCACGGCCGAGCTCGCCCACGAGAAGGACGAAGCGCGAATCCTCGCTGGAGGGGAAAAGGCTCACCACCACTTCCGCCGCAGCCCGTGGCCGATCGTCAAGAGCTACCTGCATGCCTACGATCGGCCCACAGCGGAGGTCGCCCAGCGGATCCGGGACGACCTCCTCTCCCTCTACGGGACCGAGGTCGGGGAAGCCCATGTCGTGTACACGTACTTCCGCGGGGAGCTCGCCCAGCAGGTGCGGGTCGAGCGCCTCCTCCCCGTGGACCTCCCGCCGGGCCGGCCCCGCGACGTCCTCGTCGAGCCGGACCTCACCACGATCCTCGACGAGCTGGTCCACCTCTACCTGACAGGCCGTATCCTGAGGATCCTGCTGGAAGCGAAGACCTCGGAGCACGCCGTGCGTCGGCAGGCGATGAAGGCCGCCACCGACAATGCCGACGAGCTCCTGGAGAAGCTCACCTTGAGCTACAATAAGGCCCGGCAGCATCGGATCACGACCGAGCTCGCCGACATCATGGGGGGAGCGGAGGCTCTGCGGGAGGAGGGATGACGGAGAACGCGCACACGGGCAAGGGACGGATCCTGACCATTCGCGGGCCGGTGGTGGATGTCCAGTTCCCCCCCGGGCAGCTGCCGCCGCTGCGACAGGCCCTCCGCATCGTGCGGGACGACGGTGACCTCGTGCTCGAGGTCGCCCAGCACCTGGGGGACTCTGCGGTGCGGGCGATCGCGATGGACTCCACCGATGGCCTCAAACGGGCGGACGAGGTGATCGACACCGGGGGGCCGATCACGGTCCCCGTGGGGCCGGAAACGTTGGGGCGGATGTTCGATCTCACCGGGCAACCCATCGACGAGCAACCTCCCCCGGGGGCAACGAACCGCTATCCCATCCACCGGGAGTCGCCTCCCCTCGCCGACCTCGCGGTCGAGGACGAGATCCTGGAGACAGGGATCAAGGTCCTCGACCTCATCGCACCGATCCCGAAGGGGGGCAAGGTCGGGCTGTTCGGGGGCGCGGGGG
>DSBZ01000022.1 GCA_011057175.1 Candidatus Acetothermia bacterium | reverse complement strand
GGACCGTGAGCTCCTGGAGCTCTTCCGGGTTCCCCCGGCCTCGCTCCCCGAGGTCCGGCCGAGCCTGGGGGAGTTCGGCCGGTGGGAGGGCGTCCCGGTGACGGCGGTCTTGGGCGACCAACAGGCGGCCCTGTTCGGGCAGGGGTGCACAGAAGAGGGCGCGGCGAAGGTGACCTGGGGGACCGGGGCGTTCCTCCTCCTCAACACCGGGCCGCGGGTGTACCCCAGCCGGCATGGGCTCTTGGCCACCGTGGCCTACGCCTGGGAGGGCGGCCGCCGGTACGCCCTGGAAGGGTCGGCGTTCGTGGCCGGGGCGGCGCTCCAGTGGCTCCGCGACGGGCTCGGCATCATCCGCGACGCGTCCGAATCCGACCCCCTGGCCGCGAGCCTCGCCTCCAACGAGGGGGTGTACTTCGTCCCCGCCCTGGTGGGCCTGGGAGCCCCGTACTGGGACCCCCACGCCCGGGGAGCCATCCTCGGCCTCACCCGGGGCACGACCCGGGCCCACCTCGCTCGAGCGGCTCTCGAGGCGATCGCCTACCAAACCCACGACCTCGTGCGGGCGATGGAGGCGGACACCGGGCGGCTCCTGGGGGAGCTGCGGGTGGACGGGGGCGCGGCGCGGAGCGACTTCCTGTGTCAGTTCCAGGCCGATATCCTCGAGGTCCCCGTCCTTCGACCGGGGGACCTGGAGACGACCGGCCGGGGCGCCGCCTTGGCGGCCGGCCTGGCGGCGGGGCTGTGGACGATGGCCGAGTTCAGGTTGATCTGTTCTGCCCACGGGGCCGCGTTCCAGCCACGCCCGGACTCGGCCAATCAGCAGGGCCTCGTCGCGGGGTGGCACCGGGCGGTGGAACGCGCCCGGGGCTGGGCCCAGCGCGCCTGAGCTAGGCCCCCCTCCAACGCGCCGGAGACAACACGGGAGCACCGCCTTCCCCCCCCCTTGACAACCCTTGGGCCACCCCTATAATTAGCAGTCGCATGGTAAGACTGCCAAAGGAGGTGGTGGTATGGTGCGGCTTCCTGCGATCTGGCGCGAGCCGTTCGCCTTGAGCACGCGCATGGAGCGGATGATGGATGAGTTCTTCCGCGACTTCGGGACGTTCGCGGACCTGGAGCTGTGGCCGTCCTTCGGCCACTCGGACGTGTACGTGAAGGACAAGGTGCTCGTCATCGAGACCGAGCTTCCGGGCGCGACGAAGGACGACGTCCAGGTCAAGGTGGAGGGGGACCGCCTCGTGATCAGCGGCGAGGTCAAGCGGTCCGAGGAGGTCCGGGACGAGAACTACATCCGCATGGGCCGCCGCTACGGCGCGTTCCGGCGGGTGTTCCCGCTCCCCGCTGAGGCCGAGGACCGCAAGGGGATCCGGGCTAAGTTCGCGAACGGGATCCTCACCGTGGAGGTCCCCCTCAAGCGCGCGCCCGAGGCGGAGGGCGTGTTCGAGGTGAAGGTGGAGTAGCCGGGCTGGGGGGAGGGGGTGTACCCTCCCCCCAACCTCTTGGGAGAGGCGATGGGCGACATCATCAACCTTCTTCTCTTCTTGTTCCTCCTCCAGGCCCTGGTGCCCTTTCTCGGTCGCCGGCTCCTGGAGTTCCGACGGGGGGTGGCGATCCAGACGCTCGAGCGCAGGCGCAAGAGCCGGGTGATCACCCTCATCCACCGCCAGGAGGCGGTGAGCTTCCTCGGGGTGCCGCTTGCCCGGTACATCGACATTGACGACTCCGAGCAGGTTCTGCGGGCGATCCGCATTACCCCGCCCGAGATGCCGATCGACCTCATCCTCCACACCCCGGGCGGGCTGACCGTCGCCGCCGAGCAGATCGCCTGCGCCCTCAAGCGCCACCCGGGCAGGGTCACGGTGTTCGTCCCCCACTACGCAATGAGCGGCGGGACCCTCATCGCCCTCGCTGCCGACGAGATCGTGATGGACCCGAACGCGGTTTTGGGCCCGGTGGACCCGCAACTGGGGACGGCCCAGGGGTACCTCCCGGCGGCGTCGGTCCTCAAGGCTCTGGAGGAGCCGAACCCCAACCGCGACGACCAGACCCTGATCCTGGGGGACCTCGCCCGCAAGGCGATCCGCCAGGTGTACACCACCGTGTACGATCTCCTCCGGGACAAGCTCCCCGAGGACAGGGCCGAGGAGCTGGCGCGGAAGCT
>DSBZ01000057.1 GCA_011057175.1 Candidatus Acetothermia bacterium | reverse complement strand
GGTGTTCGGACCCGTTCCCTCGCGCAGATTGGCTCGTACTCCTGCGTTCATTGTCAGCTTGGACGCACCTCAAGAATCCAGGTAAAACGGGAGGAATTTTTTGAGCCGCACGAGCTCATTCGGACAGTACGGGACAGGGTAAAAGAGCTTCGCAATAGCGGGGAAAGAATCGATTATCTCACCTTCGTTCCGGCCGGCGAGCCTACTTTAGACCTGGACTTGGGAAAGGAAATCTCCGCCCTAAGGGACCTGGGAATCCCCGCCCCCTGGTCCACGAACGTCAGGTCTCGACCCGTGCAGGCCGCACGGACCTCGTCGGCGCCGTGGGATACGACGACCGCGATCCTCGCGGGGAGAGGTCCTGAACAACGCGGAGCGGGTGCTCGACGAGCGGGAGGCCGGCCAGGGAGTGGAGGACCTTGGATCACCCCACCGAGAGAGTCGTCCATCGGCCGCTTCGGCTATAGCCTCCCCGCGCTCATCCCGCAAAAATGACTTTGGGCCATCCCCGAGGGACCTGCTTCGTGGGGACGGCGGGCCCCCTCATCCTCGCGCCGACCGGGCGACCTTGCCGATGGAACCACGCGAAATGCAGATGCAATCACTAATACACCGCGCGGGCCGGTTCGCGAGCCACCCGGCGATCGCGGGGCGTTCCGGGTGCGATGGGGTCCCCGGGGGACTACCGGTCCCTCCAGCCCAGGGCGATGTCCCCGCTGTCGGTCGAGATCTCGATCCGCGCTGTGGCGCCCTCTCCCAGGGTACCGCGGGCCGAGGCCCCTTCGTCGTCGGTCTCGACCTCCAGCGGAAGGTCACAGTCGATGTCCCCCGAGCTCGCCTCCGCCTCCATCACGCATCGGCTACCGCGGGGAAGACAGACCGCGACGTCACCCGAGTCGGTCTCGATCCTCCACCGTGCCCCGTCGGGCACGGCCGAGGCGAGGCTGACGTCCCCCGAGTCCACGCTCAGTTCCAGCTCAGGGCCGAGATCGGCCAACGCCACGTCCCCCGAGTCGACCACCGCCCGGACAGGTCCCCGGATGTCGCACAGATCGAGGTCACCGCTGTCCACGTCGAACCATGCTCTCCCGCGGAGCTGAGTCCCTTCAACATCCCCGCTGTCCACCTGCACCTCGAGGTCGCCCTCGATCCGCGCCACCTCGACATCGCCCGAAGTGAGCCTCAGCACGACCGGCCCCCGTAACCCAACGATCTTCACGTCCCCGGAGTCCACCTCCACCCGGACCTCCGTATCGACAGGCGCCTCGATCCAGTAGTAAGCGGCCACGGAGCAGTTGTCCCGCTCAAGCTGCGAGGGGAGGTCGCCGATCCGGACGGTGGAACCGGTCTGCTCGACCGGTGGATGGCGCTCGATCTCCTCCAGCACCTCCCGGACCTCATCGCGAGGTCCTGAGACCCAGATCCGGCCCCGGACGCGGACGACGCCATCAGCTCCTTCCCGCACGGCCACGTCGCCGCTCTCGGTGCGCACCTCCAGCCGCACGTGCCCGGTCACGGGCAGGCTCCGTTCGAACGTCCGCTTCACCCTATGGAGGATCTCCCACATTTCCTCTGCCTCCTCGACGCCTCCGGCGCCTGTCAACAACCCTATGCTGCGTTCCGGTTCGGGTGCGCAGAAGTGCGCGACCGTCTCCGAGTCCAGTGCCTTCAGTCCCTATCGACACTTCTCAGGCCAACGGGCGATCGCCGCGCCAGTCGAGCCCGCGGTGGACGAGCAACACGCTGATGATGACGAATCCGACAAGGATTGCGATGGACTGCCACTCTCCCCCCGTTGCCTCTCCGAACGAACTGCGCAACAGGCGCGCCACGTGCCTCGTCGGCATAAACCACGACGTGTAGCGAAGAACCAACGGCAATGCCTCTTCGGGCATGTACACCGGGGCAAAGAATACCAGAATGGGATTGACGATTTGGGTGACAATGCCTGCGATCCGCCCACTACGGCTGTAGAACCCGATCATCGCCCCCACCCCAGCTAGGGAGAAGCCACCCAGCACAAAGGCGACGAGGAATAAGAGAGGATCCGGCACGGGATGGTGGAAGCCTAGGACGGAGATCACCACAAGGTGCAAAGACGAAGGGACGCACCGCAGCAGCGCGTCGAGGTTCAACCCGCAGATGAACGATAGCTTGGAGATG
>DSBZ01000216.1 GCA_011057175.1 Candidatus Acetothermia bacterium | reverse complement strand
GAACCGGGCCCGGTTCCACGTCACAGAGGGCCGCGGGTTCGAGCGGTTCTGTCGGGGGCGGACGGTGTGGGAGATGCCGGGGATCACGGCCCGCATCTGCGGGATCTGTCCCGTGTCCCACCTCCTCTGTTCCGCCAAGGCGGGGGACGCGATCCTCGCCGTACGCCCTCCCCGCCCAGCGGACAAGCTGCGGCGGCTCATGAACCTCGGCCAGTACGTGGAGTCCCACGCCCTGTCCTTCTTCCACCTCTCATCTCCCGACCTCATCCTGGGGTGGGATTCCGATCCCCAAGCGCGCAACGTGTTCGGGCTGGCCGCAGCCCATCCCCAGCTCGCCCTCGACGGGATCCGGCTTCGCGCCTACGGGCAGGAGATCATTTCCTCCCTCGGGGAGAAGCGGATCCACCCCGCGTGGGCCGCTCCCGGCGGGGTGTGCGCCCCGCTCGCCGCCGCGGCCCGCGACCGGCTGGCCGCGAAGCTTCCCGAGGTGCGGCGCATCGCCCAGGATGCCCTGTCCTGGTACGAGAGCGAGACGGGGAACTGGGCCGAAGAAATAGCCACATTCGGGAACTTCCCGTCCCTGTTCATGTCCCTCGTCGGGGAGGACGGGGCGTGGGAGCACTACGAGGGGCGGATCCGGTTCGTGGACGCTGAGCGGCAGACCGTCGCCGACGGACTGGACCCCGCCCGCTACCCCGAATACATCGGGGAAGCGGTCGAGGGCTGGTCCTACCTCAAGTTCCCCTACTTCCAGCGCGACGGCTACCCGGACGGGCTGTACCGCGTAGGCCCCCTCGCCCGCCTCAACTGCTGTGACCGGATCGGGACCCCGCTCGCTGATGAGGCCCTGGCCCGCTTCCGAGCCAGTGCCGACGGCAAGGCCGTCACGAGCTCCTTCCACTACCACTGGGCGCGCCTGATCGAGATCGTGGCCGCGCTGGAGCGGGTCGAAGCGTACCTCGAGGACCCGGAGCTCCTCTCCCCCCGGGTGCGGGCCGAAGCGGGGGTGAACGAGCTCGTGGGGGTAGGGGTCCACGAGGCGCCGCGGGGGACCCTCTTCCATCACTACTGGGTGAACGAGGACGGCGTCCTGGAACGGGTCAACCTCATCGTGTCCACCGGCCACAACAACCTCGCCATGAACCGCACCGTGGCCCAGATCGCGCACCGCTACCTCGACGGGGCGAAGGTGAGCGAGGGTCTCCTCAACCGGCTCGAGGGGGGAATCCGCGCCTATGACCCGTGCCTTTCCTGCTCCGTGCACGCCGTAGGCCGGATGCCGCTGCGGGTGGTCCTCGTCGGGCCGGACGGGGAGATCGTCGACGAGAGGGCGCGGGACGCATGATCCTCTTGATCGGGCTGGGCCATCCCCTGCGTCGGGACGACGGGGTCGGCCTGTGGGTGGCGAGCCGCCTCCCGGAGGCGGACGACCTCAAGGTGCTCGGGGTCCAGGAGTTGACCCCCGAGCTCATCCCCCAGGTGGCGACCGCGGACCTCGTCATCTTCGTCGATGCGCGGGTCGGGTCGGGACCAGTGAGGTGGGAACGGGTCCGGGCCGGGGAGCTTGCCGCCCTGACCCACGCCTTCACCCCCCACGGCTTGCTCGCGTGGGCGGAGCGGCTGTTCGGCCACGCCCCCCCAGCATGGCTCGTGACCGTCCCCGCACGGGACCTCTCCCTCGGCGAGGGGCTATCCCCCCGCACTCGGCGGGCAGCGGAGGCGCTGGTGGGCCGCTTGCGGGCCTACCTCGGCCGCAGGGGGAACCCGTGAAGCGCATCCAGGTCCTCCTCTGCTCGGGAACCGCCTGCCAATCATCGGGGAGCGAGCGGGTGAAGCGGGCCCTCCTCGCCGCCCTCGCCTCCCACGATCTTCTCGCCGAGGTCCAGCTCGTGGAGACGGGCTGCATGGGCCCTTGCGAGCGGGGGCCGGTCCTCCTCGTGTACCCGGAGGGGACGTTCTACGTGAAGGTCCGGCCGGACGATGCCGCGGAGATCGTGACCGAGCACTTCCTCAAGGGGCGCCCCGTGCGGCGCCTCCTGTGGGCCGAGGGGACCCCCCAGCCCCGCGAGATCCCGTTCTTCGCCCGCCAGAGGAAGCTCGTCCTTCGCAATTGCGGCACGATCGATCCGGAGAAGATCGAGGAGTACATCGCCTCCGGCGGGTACGAGGGG
>DSBZ01000027.1 GCA_011057175.1 Candidatus Acetothermia bacterium | reverse complement strand
GGCGTCGTCCCCGACCCGCTGGATGCCCCCGCGGGGTGTCCGTTCAACCCGCGCTGTCCGCACGTGATGGAGGTGTGCACCCAGGAGATGCCCCCTCTCGTCGCGGTCGCCCCGGAGCACGAGGCGGCGTGCTGGCTGTACAAGGAGAAGGCATGACCGCCGAACGGATGGACGAAGGCGTTCTCCTCCAGGTGACGGGCCTCAAGAAGTACTTCCCCGTGAAGAAGGGGGTCTTCCGGCGCACGGTGGGATGGGTCAAGGCCGTGGACGACGTGGACATGTTCATCCCGCAGGGGGAAACGCTCGGCCTCGTCGGGGAATCGGGCTGCGGCAAGACGACGTGCAGCCGCACCATCCTCCGCCTCATCGAGCCCACCGCGGGCGAGGTGTGGTTCCGGTCCAAGATTTTGAACAAGGTGGTCAACGTGACCACCGTGAACCGGCGCCAGATGAAGCTCCTCCGTCGGGAGATCCAGATCATCTTCCAGGACCCGTACTCGTCGCTGAACCCGCGGATGACGGTGGGGTCCATCGTCGGCGAGCCGCTCCTCGTGCACCGGGTGGCGCGGGGGCAGGAAATGCGGAAGCGCGTCGCCGATCTCCTGGAGGCGGTGGGACTCAAGCCGGAGCACATGCGACGGTACCCCCACGAGTTCTCCGGCGGCCAGCGCCAGCGGATCGGGATCGCCCGGGCGCTCGCCCTCGAGCCCCAGCTCGTGGTGTGCGACGAGCCGGTGAGCGCGCTCGACGTCTCGATCCAGGCCCAGGTGCTGAACCTGCTCGAGGACCTCCAGGACCAGTTCGGGCTCACCTACCTGTTCGTGGCCCACGACCTGTCCGTGGTCAAGCACATCTCGAACCGGGTCGCCGTGATGTACCTCGGGGTGATCGTGGAGCTCGCGGAGACGGAGACCCTGTTCACCCACCCCTTGCACCCCTACACCGAGGCCCTGCTCTCCGCGGTCCCCGTCCCCGATCCGGACTACGAGGCGGACCGGATCATCCTGCAAGGCGATGTGCCGAGCCCGGTCAACCCGCCCTCGGGGTGCCGGTTCCACCCCCGCTGCTCCTACGCCAAGGAGGTCTGCTCCCAGGCGGTCCCGGCGTGGACCGACCACGGGGGCAAGCACTTCGCGGCGTGCCACTTCGCGACTTCGCTCTCCCTCCGCGGCGTGAAGGTGGCGTGAGGGTCCTCGTCGGGACCACCAACCCCGGGAAGCTGCGCGAGATCCTGCACATCCTCGCGGACATCCCCGGTATCGAGTGGCTCACTCCCCGCGACATCCCATGCCCGGAGGTGGCCGAGACAGGGGCCACCCTCACCTCCAATGCGATCCTCAAAGCGAGAACGATCGCCGCCGCCACTGGCTACCCCACGCTCGCCGAGGACTCGGGCCTGGAGGTGGATGCCCTGGACGGGGCGCCGGGGGTGCACTCCGCCCGCTACGCCGGCGAGCTGGCCGATCATGCGGCGAACAACAGGAAGCTCCTCGCGGCGTTGGCCGACACCTCCGAGCGGCGCGCCCGCTTCCGGGCCGTGGCTGTGCTCGCCCTCCCCGATGGCCGGTTCTGGACCGCCGAGGGCTTCCTGAACGGGCAAATCGCCCGCGAGCCACGAGGCGGCGGCGGGTTCGGCTACGATCCCCTGTTCATCCCTGCGGGCGAGACGCGGACCCTCGCCGAGCTGGGCCTGGAGGAGAAGGACACCCTCTCCCACCGCCGTCGCGCCCTCGACGGACTGCGGCCGGTGCTCGCCGCCCTGGCCAGAAGCGGCTAGGAGGCCGTTGGGGAGACGGGGACCCGAACTACTGCGGTGGGGGCAGGGAACCCGTGAGCTCCGCCAGGAGCCTCCTCTGCTGGCGGGTGAGCTTCTTGGGGACGACGACCTTCAGGCGGATCTTGAGGTCGCCCCGCCGCCGGCCGCGCGGGAAACCATGCCCAGGAAGGGTCAGCACCGCATCGGCGGGCGTCCCGGGGGGGATCTTGAGCTCGGCCCCCCCTTCGAGCGTTGGCACCTTTACCGTCGCCCCCAAAGCGAGCGTCCCATAATGGACGGGGAGGTCCACCTCGAGATCCTGACCCCGGCGGCGGAACGTCGGGTGGGGCTGGATCTCCACCGTGACGTAGAGGTCCCCCGGCGGCCCCCCCGCGATCCCCGCGTTGCCCTGCCCAGCGAGCCTG
>DSBZ01000240.1 GCA_011057175.1 Candidatus Acetothermia bacterium | reverse complement strand
GGGTGGCGCGGGGCCTGCAGCGGGTGGGGCGGGCCGGACACCTCTACCGGGCCCCGTCCCGAGGGAGGCTTGTGCCCAAGACGCGGGGGGACCTCCTCGAGATGGCGGCGGTGGCGCGGGCGATGCGGCGGGCGGAGATCGAGCCGGCTCGCATCCCCAAGGGGTGCCTCGACATCCTCGCCCAGCAGATCGTGGCCATCGTTGCGGGAGGCCCGATCGCCCTCGACGAGCTCGTCCGCATCCTTCGCCGGGCCTATCCGTTCCGCGATCTCGATCGGGACAAGTTTCTTTCCCTGCTGCGGATGCTGTCGAAACGTGGGGCCGGTCCGTGGGCCGTTCGACCCTGTCTGGTTTGGGACCGGGTACACGACGTGGTCGAGCCCCTTCCCGGGATCCGGAGCCTCGCCCTCACGGGCGGGGGGGCGATCCCGGACACGGGGCAGTACGGGGTGTACACGGAAGGGGGGGACAGGATCGGGGAGCTCGTCGCGTGGCTCGAGGAGGAGTGCTCCCTCGATCCCCCGGCGGCGGTGAACCTCGTCCAGTACGTCGCGGCCCAGCGGGAGCGGGGAGCGGTGCCCACCGACCGGCGGGCCGTGATCGAGGGATTCCCCGATGAGGCGGGAGGAGTGCGCGTTGCCCTCCTCACCCCGTATGGGAGGCGATTCCACCTCGCGCTGCGGCTGGCGATCCTCGCGCGATTCCGGGAACAGGAAGGGATCCAGCCCGACTCCCTCCACGGGGATTCCGGGATCCTGTTCCGCCTGACCCAGGTCCCGTTCGCCCGCGGCGTCGCCCTCATCCGAAGCGTGCCGCCCCAGGAAGTGGAGAGGCTGATCTTGAGCGAACTCGCGAACTCGCCGCTGTTTGGGCTCCGGTTTCGGGAGAACGCGGGGCGGGCCCTCCTCCTCCCCCGGGACCGGCCCGGGAAGCGGACGCCGCTATGGCTGAGGAGGCTTTCCGCCCGCGACCTCCTCGAGGCGGCCCGTGCCCAGCCCGGGTTCCCCATCGTCACCGAGACGTACCGGGAGATCGTCCAGGACGTCCTCCCACTGGCGGAGGTACGGGACTGGCTGCGCAAGCTGGGGAAAGGGGAAGTCGAACTTGCCCTGCGCCAAGCCCTTGCCCCATCGCCCTTCTGCTCTTCGTTGCTCTGGGAGTTCCAGGCCGCCTACCTCTACCAGCGGGACGAGCCCAAGCCGGGGCCCGTCCCCACCGGCTTGGCTGGGGACGACCTCCTCGCCCTGCCCGGCCGCGACGTCGCGGAGTGGCTGGATCCTGGTGCGCTGGAGCGGGTGGAACGGGACCTCGCGGGGGCAGGGCATCGGCTCCGCACCGGCGCCGAGGTCCTCGCCCATGTGCAGCGGGTGGGGGACCTCGGAGGCGAAGAGCTCTCCCGCATCCCCCCCGCCGGCCCGCCGAGCTCCAGGCGTTCGTCCTCCACCACCAGCACCGGACCCCCGAGGCGCGCCTCCGCGGGGCCGAGGGCGTGGCCCAGGTCCTGCGCGAACTCCAGGGGATCGCGCTCCCGTGGGCCCAATGGAACGAGGAGGCGTTGCCGGCGCGGGTGGAGGGGTACCGGGAGGCTTGGGTGCAGGACCTCCTCGCGGCCGGGGAGTACCTGTGGGTCGGTCGGCCTGGGTTGGGGAGGGACATCGCGGTCGCGTTCCTCCGGCCAGCCTCGGTAGGGCGCGGGTTTGGCAAGGGGGGAGCGGGAGGTGGTCCCTCGTCCCCTTCCCGAGCGGCCCCCTCACGGAGGGAGAGCGGGGGATCCTCGTGCGGCTGCTCCTCTCCCGCTACGGGATCCTCTCCCGGGGGACCCTCGCCCTCGACGGGGCCGCGCTCCCGTGGGGCGAGGTCTACCCCCTCCTCAACCGCCTCGAATGGAGGGGGGAGCTCGCGCGGGGGGTGTTCGTGGATGGCCTCGCTGGAGCTCAATTCGCCTCGGAGGAGGTGCTGGCCCAGCTGGGCAGTGGAGGGGACCGATGGTCGCTCGTGCCCACGTCCGATCCGGCCGTGCTGTATGGGGCTGGAGCCCCGTTCCCCCTCGGAAGCCTCTCCCACCCAGAGTGGCGCCTCCACCGCGGGCCAGGGGCCTACCTCGTCCTCCGCGGGGGCGCGCCGCTCCTCGCCGTCGAGGGAGCGGGGGAACGGCTGACCCTGCTCGCCGAGCTCGCGCCCGACGAGCTCCGCCACGCGCTGGC
>DSBZ01000023.1 GCA_011057175.1 Candidatus Acetothermia bacterium | reverse complement strand
GAATCGGGCTGGCGGGGGCGGAGACGGGGGCGGCCAGCATGGCCAGGACGCGCAGCATCTGCACCGGGTCGCGCTGTTTCAGGCGGGGGCTGCTCGGCAGCCTGAACCAGAATCTCTCCGCCCGGGATGATAAGGTTCTGCGAACCGGTAACCCAGACAGAGCCCACGGCATCACCGCCGAGCTGGATGCGGCCAGGCGCTGAGGTCGGATCCCGACCCTCCTTCGTCCTGGTTGTGGCCACTATGGCGCCCATTGTACTGCCGGCCCGAGGGTGCCGACTGGTGTATCACGTCCCCAGCGGCTGTGCCGTCCCCCAGCCCGCACGGACGCCGAAGGGGTGGCCACCGAGTTTGATCAGAGGCCAGAGGGCGCTCCGATGCGCCCCCAGGCAGCGGGCCACGGTTGACGCTACAAGTTCCCCACCACCCCCGACGGCCTGGCCCAGGGAATCCTCGCCGCGCTTCAGGAGCTGATCGAGCGCGGGGAGATCCAACCGGAGGCTGTGGGTCGGATCGCCCACAGGTCGACCGTGGCCACGGACGCCGTCCTCGAGGGAAAGCTCGCCCGCACGGCCCTCGTCACGACGGAGGGGTTCCGCGATGTCCTGGAGATCGGGCGCCAGAACCGCCCCTCGCTCTACGATCTCTTCCTCAACCGCCCCCGGCCGATCGTCCCCCGCGAGCTCCGGTTCGAGGTCCGGGAGCGGATCGATGCCCACGGGAACGGCGTCCGGCCCCTCGACCGGGGCGGGCTCCGCCGCCTTCTTCCCCTCCTCCGCGCGGCCGGGGTCCAGGCGGTGGCGGTCTCGTTCCTCTGCTCCTTCCTCCGCCCGGACCACGAGCGGGAGGCGGGGGAGGTCCTCGCCCAGCTCGGGGTGCCCGTTACGCTGTCCAGCGATCTGCTCCCCGAGTTCCGTGAATACGAGCGGACCTCGACCGTGGTCCTCAACGCTGCCCTGCGCCCATGGGGCGACGGTCGAGGAGGAGCCAGCGCGGATCCTCCTCTCCGGCCCCGCGTCGCCCTCCCGACCGTTGACGTCCACACGATCGGCGCCGGGGGAGGGAGCCTCGCCCGCCTCGATTCAGGGGGCGCGCTCGCCGTGGGCCCGGAGAGCGCGGGGGCCGACCCCGGGCCCGCCCGCTACGGCCGGGGAGGAACCGCGCCCACGGTCCCGGCGACCACCACAGCGTGGTTCAGCGGGCGCGGCCCGATCCCGGCACGGGTTGTCCACCGAGGAGATCTCTGTCCAGGAGCGACGATCAAGGGCGCGGCCAGATGACCCCTGTTGACCCGATCACGCTCGAGGTCCTCCGCCACGCCCTGGCGAGCGTGGCCGAGGAGATGAACGCGAACCTCGTCCGGTCCGCCTACAGCCCGAACATCAAGGAGCGGCGGGACTGCTCCTCGGCCCTGTTCACAACGGCTGGCGAGCTGGTGGCCCAGGCGGAGTCCATCCCCGTCCACCTCGGGGCGCTGCCGTTCTCCGTCCTTGCTGCGCGAGGCGGTGGGGAGCTGGCGGGAGGGCGACGTGGTCGTCCTCAACGACCCCTACCTCGGGGGGCGCATCTCCCCGACGTCACGTTCGTCGCCCCGGCGTTCGTGAGGGAAGAGCTCCTTGGCTTCGTCGCCTGCCGCGCCCACCACGCGGACATCGGCGGGGCCGCGCCAGGGAGCCTCACCCCGCGGGTGACGGAGATCTACGGGGAAGGATTGCGGATCCCACCGGTGCGGCTGTGGAAGAGGGGGGAACTCGACGACGACCTCCGGTGGCTCCTCCTCCAGAACGTGCGGACCCCGGACGAGCGCTGGGGGACCTCCGCGCCCAATGCGCCGGATGCCGGACGGGGATCGGGCACCTCCCCCAGGGGACGGCCGAGTTCGCGGGCGCCGTGGACGACGACGGGGCGGGGGCCGGCCCCCTCCCGATCCGGGTGCGGCTGGAGGTGCGGGGGGACGCTGTCCGGGTGGACTTCGCCGGCTCCGCCCCCCAGACCCAGGGCCCGGTCAACGCGGTGTTCGCCGTGACCGCGTCCGCCGTGTACTACAGCCTCCGCGCTGTGGCGGATCCCCGGATTCCCCCCAATGCCGGCTGCTACCGGCCGATCGGTATCGTGGCCCCCCGAGGGGTCGATCGTGAACGCCCGCCCCCCCGCCCCCGTGGTAGGGGGGAACCTCGAGACCTCCCAGCGGATCGTGGACGTCGTCCT
>DSBZ01000122.1 GCA_011057175.1 Candidatus Acetothermia bacterium | reverse complement strand
GTACTGCGGATCGGGGAATCGCGCTTCGGAGACGGATGGGGCGAGGCGCGGCGTGCGGAGAGTTCCGGGGACGTTGCCAACCAAATCGACCCCATTGGCCGCCATGTCGTTCCCCTCGCCTCGGAGGGGGAGCACGGCCAGGGAGAGCACGCCGATCGGCCAAGACTCGATGCGGCTGTCGCGCACCTCCACCTCGGCGGAGCCCACCACGCAGACCCCTGACCCGCCGCCCCCGCGGATCGTGCATCCGACGATCTCCGCACGTGCGGATCCACCGACGCGGATCCCGTCCCACCGGCTGTCGGCGATCGTCCCTCCCTCGACCCGCAGCTGGGTCGTCCCTCCGGCGTAGATCCCGTCCCAGGCTCTCTCGATCCGACAACCGATGAGGGTCACTCGGCCTCCCCCCTCGAGGACCAGGCCCGTGTCCGCATTGGCGGAGATGGCCGATTCGGAAAGGCTCACCCTCGCCTGGCCCTGGGCCCAGATGCCGTGGCTTCCGTTGTCGGATACCCGGATCCCTTTGCCGGTCACGGTCGCCTCATCGCGGATCCAAAGGCCCATCCGATCGCTTCCCGTCACCTCGGAACGCACGAGATCGAGTCGAGACCTGTCGGAA
Organism: Candidatus Acetothermia bacterium; assembly: GCA_011057175.1. GTDB lineage: Bacteria > Bipolaricaulota > Bipolaricaulia > Bipolaricaulales > Bipolaricaulaceae > Bipolaricaulis. The sequence goes on along the minus strand of DSBZ01000122.1, from coordinate 1,589 downwards.
AGCCATATCCCACCTGTGCGGTTTCCCACCAACGAGCTGTCGATGCCCGTAACCTCCCCCCCTTCGCGGACCCGGAGGCCGTACGAACCGTTCCCAACGCTCTTGACCCCGTTCAGGGCGACGCGCGCAGCATCCCGGACCTGGATCCCATCCGCAACGTTCTCCGAGAAGGTACAGTCGTAGACGGAGACGCGCGCGTCCCCACGGATGAGGAGGCCGTGCGCGCATCCTGTGGGATCAGCGCAACTGCCGGCGGCCCCAGTGCATGTGATCCCGCTGATGACGACCTCGCCAGGCTCGCTGAGGGGGCCGACGGCGATCACGGGCTCGGCGAGCCCTGCGCTGCGGAGGATCGTCCTCTTCGGCCCCTCTCCGCAGAGGGTGACGGGCTTTGTCACGCGCACATTCTCCTCCCATGTGCCGGCTCCGAGGCAGACCACGGCCCCGGGGGAGGCCCTGTCGAGGGCCTCCTGGAGCGGCTCCCCCGCCCGCACCTTGATCGTGCACGGGACAGCTGTGTGCTGCGCCGGGCGCGAGCAGCCGAGGGGGGTGGCAGGAAGGCACGCCATCCCGGCGATCGCGACCCACCGTAGGAGCGCTCCGACAGACAAGGGCTTCGGCATCAGCGGAGATTGTAGGAAGGGACGAAGGGGGTCGCTACCGCGCTCAGCGCCTCTTCCCCGCACGCTTGAGGGCCTCGTCGATCGTCCCCGCCATGTAGAACGCTTGTTCTGGAACGTCGTCGAGCTCCCCCTCGCAGATCATGCGAAACCCGCGCACGGTGTCCGCAAGCCGCACGTACGCCCCAGGCCGGTTCGTGAACTGCTCCGCAACGTGGAACGGCTGGGCCATGAACCGCTGGATCTTGCGGGCGCGCATCACCGTCGTCCGGTCCTCCTCGGAAAGCTCCTCCATGCCCATGATGGCAATGATGTCCTGCAGATCTTGGTTGCGTTGTAGAATGGCTCGCGTGCGCTGAGCAACTTCGTAGTGCTCCCGGGTGAGGATCTGGGGGTCCATGAGCCGGGAATCGGACTGCAGCGGGTCGACCGCAGGGTAGATCCCCTTCTCCGCCAGGTCGCGGGTAAGGGTGATCGTGGCGTCGAGGTGGGCGAACACCGTGGCGGGGGCAGGGTCGGTGAGGTCGTCGGCAGGGACGAACACGGCCTGGACAGCGGTGATCGAGCCGCGGCGGGTGGACGTGATCCGCTCCTGGAGCTCGGCCATCTCCGAGGCCAAGGTCGGCTGGTACCCGACCTCGGAGGGCATCCGCCCCAGGAGGGCCGACACCTCGCTCCCTGCCTGAGCGAACCGGAAGATGTTGTCGATGAAGAGGAGAACGTCTTTGCCCTCCTCGTCGCGGAAGTACTCGGCCATCGTCACCCCCGAGAGGCCGACCCGGAACCGTGCCCCGGGGGGTTCGTTCATCTGCCCGTACACGAGCACGGTGTTCGCGAGCACCCCCGACTCCTTCATGCCGAGGTACAGCTCGTTCCCCTCGCGGGACCGCTCCCCGACCCCGGCGAACACGGAGTACCCCTTGTGCTCGTGGGCGATCGCCCGGATGAGCTCCATGATGAGGACCGTCT
>DSBZ01000053.1 GCA_011057175.1 Candidatus Acetothermia bacterium | reverse complement strand
GTCCTCGTCTCCCGGCAGGGCGACCGCCTCGACGGTGATCCCCGCGAGCGGGAGCACCGCCCGGTGGAGGGTCCCCTTCGCCGCGAGGAAGAGCGGCACCGAGCGCACAGGCGCGGAGAAACGAACCGTGAATACGGTCCCCGCACGATCTTCCTCTTGCGTCACCTCTCCGGGCAACGCCGCATCCCATCCCGCGGGGACGGTGAGCGTTACCCGATAGTCGTGGGCCGCCAGGAGGAGCGGCCACCGCCCATCCTCCGGCGGTGAGAATGGGAGAGGATGCCATCCGAACCGCCACGTGTAGACGTCCCCCAGCCTCCCCGGCTCCCCGGCCCACACATGGGGAAACCGCGTGCGGAACTCGATCAGGAGATCTCCCTCTCCCCCTGGGAGGTCGACCCGGAGGAGCACATCGTCCAGGGAATAGGTTTGGAAGGAGGGCGGAGCGGGGAGGAGTTCGAACGGGATTTCCTCTTCCCCGGCACCGGCGGACCACGCCACCCGCTCGATCACCGTCCACGCCGGATCGAACCCGGCGACATAGGTTCCATCGCGCGCCAGTGGGGAGAGGTAGGGGTTCGGTTCCCGTCCGAGGTTCGCGAGGAGGGCGAACCACGCTTCCGTTGAGGAAGCGTCACAACTCACGCGCATCGTCCCCGCGATGGCGTGCTCGTTGGGGAGGAACGTGGCCTCGATCTGGATCGGGGCAGCGAGGGCCCCTGCCACGAGGGTCAACGCACCGCACACAGAGAGGATACGCACTGATTCTCCTTCTAGTCCAACTTCTCCTCGGGCGGCGGCTCGGGGTGGAGGGTGAGGCGGACCGTCGTGATCTCGCGGGCGCTCGCCTGCTCGATCGCGATCTCGGCGCGCCCGATGCGCAGCCTTGTCCCGGTCTCAGGGATGTCGCCCAGCCTTTCCAGGACAAGCCCGGCGATCGTCACCGCTTCGTCCTCGGGGAGATCCGCCCCCAGGCTTCGGTTCACCGTCCGCACCTCGGCATCGCCGCCCACGATCGCCTCGGTGGGGGAGATCCGTCGGATGAGGGGCCGTGGCCGCCGCCGGTCGTACTCGTCCTCGATCTCCCCCACGATCTCCTCGAGGATGTCCTCCAGGGTCACGATCCCCGCCACTCCCCCGTACTCGTCCACGACCACCGCCATGTGGGATCGCTCGCGCTGGAACTCCTGGAGGAGGGCACTGATGGGCTTCGTAGTCGGGGCAAACGACACGGGGCGGAGGAGGGAAGCCAACGACACGTCCGCCCGTGGCTCCCCGAAGTGGGAGAGGAGGTCCTTGGCATGGAGGAGCCCGACCACGTTGTCCTGGCTTCCTTGGTACACAGGATAGCGGGAGTGGCCATCGGACACGACGAATCTCGCCACCTCCGCGAGGGGCGTGTCCACTTCGATCGTCTTCATGTCGGTGCGGGGGACCATGATCTCCTCGGCCGTGATCGCGTCCAAGGCGAGGATCCGTCGCACCATGTTCCCGTGCTGGGGGGAGAGGGCTCCCCGTTCCTCCCCCATTTCGATGATGGACACGAGCTCATCCTTGGACAGGGGTGTCCGCTCTCGGGTGAAGAACTCGACCCCGAACGGCTTGACGATCTGCGCCCCCGTCCAGCGGAACAGCCGTACGATGGGGTGGGTCGCGCGGGTGAGTCGCCACACGGGAACGATCACCGCCATCGTCAGGGCCTCCGGCCGGTTGCGGGCGAGGTTCTTGGGGGTGATCTCCCCGATGAGGAGGAGGAACGTGGTCAACACGAGGGTGGCGACGATGCTCGTCACGTACGAGGGAAGCGTTGCCGGGAGGAGGCGCAGGAAGAGGAGCGTGGCCAGGCTCGATGCCCCCACGTTCACGAGATTGTTGTAGATCACGATGCAGGTGAGGAGGTCGCTGGGGTCACGGAGCAAGTGTTCGAGGGCCCTCTTCTTCTGCTTCGGGGAGGCCCGGCGCAGGAGATGGGATACGCGCAGCTCGGAAATTGAGGAAAGAGCTGTCTCGGAGGCGGAGAAGAGTGCTGATAACAAGAGAAGAAGAAAGAGTATAATACTTTGCGACTCCGTAGTCACCTCTTCATCACCTCAACGGCATTATAGTCTAGTGTCGCGTCCGATTAATAGCATCAAGTAAGCACCTTGGAACTGGTGCTCTTCCAATGCTTGCCTGGCACGGTGGATCTTGCGCAGGATCTCCTCCCCCTTCGTCTTCCATGTGTAGGGCTTCGGGTTCATGTTCCTTTCAGC
>DSBZ01000085.1 GCA_011057175.1 Candidatus Acetothermia bacterium | reverse complement strand
TCACCCCAGGATCGATCTCGACGAGGATCGCCTCCTCGACCGAGGGGTGGGCGAGGACTTGCCGTAACGCCCCCCCGTCTCCGCCCCCCACCACGAGGATCCGACGTGGAGCCTCATGGGAGATGAGCGCTGGGTGGACGAGCATCTCATGGTAGAACGCCTCATCGCGCTCGGAGAGCATGAACCGGCCATCGAGGGCGAGGACCCTTCCCAGGCGTTCTGTTACCGCGATCTCGATCCGCTGGTGTGCGGTGCGCCCCTCGTCCAGGCGCTCCTTCACCTTGAGGCATAGGCGCACCCCTAGCGCCTGGTCCTCGCACAGCCACCCGTCGCTCACAACCGGATCCCCCGCTTGATCTCGATCACACTCGTCCGCCCCGGCCGGAAGAACCGGCACAGCTCCTCCACCGCTCCCTCGGGAGACACCTCCTCCCCGCACGTGAACACATCCAGGGCCACATAGCCCCGCTCCGGCCACGTGTGCACCGAGATATGGGACTCGGCGAGCACGGCCACAGCTGAGATCCCATGCGGGCTGAACCGATGGACCTGGATGTCAAGGAGCGTGGCTCCCGCCCTGTCCGCCGCGCGTCGTAACCAGTGGCGGACCTCTTCCACGTTCTCCGCCCGAGGTTCACAATCCCAAAGCTCGACGACGAATTGCCTACCGAGTCCCAACATCGCTCACCTCCATCTGCGATAGGATCGACAGGAAAGGCCCCCCTACGAGGAGGGACCTCGCCTGGTACGGCGATTGTAGCGTGTTCGCGCCGCGGGGGGGGGACTAACGGGGAGGAAGGGTCAGTCCGGCATCGAGACGATCGGCGAGGCGGGGCGGGATCCGGTTCTCCCACGTCCGGCGGTGATAGACATAGCTTACGAGCAGGGGAAGCGCGAGCGTGGCCTCCGCGAACACCATCTGCTCGAGGCCCTGGGCGACCTTGCCCCACGAGCTGGCCTCCTTGAGGGTCGAGCCGGACAGTCCCCCATCCCGCACGTCGGCCACCGTGATCTGGATCGCGTACTTGTGCATCGGAGCCTCCACCCCAAGGACATCCGCCGCCACGACCACGTCCTGGGCGAAGTTCTTGGGCACTCCCCCCCCCACCATGACGAGGCCCGTCTCGCGGGATGCGATCTTGATCTTGGTGAGCTCAAGAAAATCCTTCACGGAGTCGATCGCCACGTGGCCGTCCGGGCGCTGCCATTGGTGGAGGACGAGGCCGAAGCCCGCGCTGGAGTCGGAGAAGGCGGGGCAGAAGATGGGCACCCCTTTCTCGTAGGCAAGGCGGGTGATCGAACCCTCGCCCTTCCCCCGCTCGACAAGCCACCGCCCCATCTCCCGGATGAACTCGCGCGATGAGTAGGTACGGGGAGGAAGGGCATCGGCGATCTCCGTCACCGTGTGGTCGCAGACCCGCAGCTCATCCTCATCGATGAACGTGTCGTAGATGCGGTCGATGCGGAGCTCACGGAGGGTATTGTCGTCCACATCGGGGCTTCCCCGGTAGTGCCGAAACCCGAGGGCCTCGAAGAAGTCCTGGTCCACGATGTTCGCCCCCGTGGCGACGATGACATCGGCCATCCCATGCGCGATGAGGACGGAGACCGACCGCCCCAGCCCCGCGCTCACCAACGAGCCCGCCAGGCACAGGATGATCGTGCAGTCAAGATCGGCGAGCATCCGATCGTAGATCTCGGCCGCCCGGGCCAGGCTGCGGGCCTGGAACGCGGTCCGCCCCATCGCCTCCAGCAGGGGAACTGCGTCGAACGTGGTGGGGTCCAGCTGTTCGACTGGCGCGCGGAGGTGACGACGCTTGTCCCGTTCCTGGACCATGGCCTTACGGCAGGAACACCGCCGCGGCCACGACCGTGGTGTAGCCCTTGTTGTCCACGACCGCGGACTGGGTGATGTTCATCGTGCGCACGATCTTCCCGGAGATCTTCCAGATCTCCTTCTTGGCGTCCCACACGAGCTCATCGTCGAACTCGATGCCGAGGGTAGAGGCGAGCATCGAGGCGGCGAGGTCTTCCGCGTGGTCGCCGGCTTGTTTCTCCTTCTTCCCGAACGAGGTGTACTCCGAGAGGTACCCGTAGGCGGACCGATCTGCTGGGATTGCGCATCCGACGGAGGCTGCGATCAGCCGGTGGGGCTCGTTCGAGACACAGCGGGAGAACACGCAGAACACGACTTGGCCTGGGGCGAGCGCCCGCAGTCCTTCCGTCCGGGAGACGACCTTGCACCCCGGGGGG
>DSBZ01000140.1 GCA_011057175.1 Candidatus Acetothermia bacterium | reverse complement strand
GGTCGGCAACGAGGGGAGGGGAGGCCGGGGGTTCCCCCACGAGCCAGGCGAGAGGAAGCGACAGGTAATGGGCTGCCTCGCGGGCCTTCGCCTCCTCTCCGCGCCGGGTGTAGAGGAGGTAGAGGCGGAGGGCCGCATCGTCGCGCACGCGGTGCGTGCCACGAGCGAGCTCCCAGTACAGGGCGAAGGCATCCCCCGTCCGGCCGTGGTCCTCGAGGAGGAGGGCTGCCCGCCACTTGGCCTCCGGCTCCGTCGACTGCCGATAGGCAGCGATCGCCTCTTCCTCCCGGCCCAGGGACTCGAGAAGGGACCCTGCCGCATAGGCCCCTGCCGCCCCGGCGGTGCGGTAGGCCCGGATCGCTTCCTCTGCCTGTCCCGCCCGTTCGAGGGCCCGCCCGTACTCGAGTTGAGCCTCCAGGTCACCCGGGAAGGAGAGGAGGTACCGTTCGTACTCGGGCCACGCTTCGCTAGCGTTCCCCAAGGCGAGGAGGGCCCGCGCGCGCGCGAGCGCCGCCTGATCCCCCCCGATCCCCGCGAGGAGGGACAGCGCCTCTCCCGGCGCCCTCCCCTTGGTGAGGAGCGTAGCAGCTCGGACCGGATCACGCTCCAAGCGCAGGACGGCCCGCACCGCATCCTGCCGCGGGAGGAGCCCCTCCCACTCCTGAAGGGCCTCCGCCGATTGGCCGGCCCCCTCATAGGCGAGGGCGAGTTCGGCCCGGAGATCGGTTGTGGCGTAGAGGGAAAGGGCGGAGCGGAAGAAGGAGACCGCTTGCGCAGGGGCACCGCCGGCCATGTGCCATTGTCCGAGCGCGACCCGCGCCTGCCACCCCACCCCGTCGTCGCGCGCCGCGAACGCCTCCAGCTCGGAGAGCGATCCCGGCAAGCGGTCGCAGGCGTCCCAGAGGCGAGCGTAGGCACCGACTTCGGGCGGGAAGCTGGCCATCCGGGGTACAAGCAGCAGCAACGCAAGGAGGAGCCCCAGCATGATGAGCGGCCCAACCATGCTTTTCATCCGCGCTCTTCCCTCCACTTCCCACAACTGTACGGGTCCACCTGGCCCAGGGGAAGGACGGACCATCCCCAAGCGGGGGACGAGCTACACGACAGAAGAGGGGCAGGCCCTTGGCCTGCCCCTCCACGATGGTCGGACTTCACCCTAGAACATGACGTACAGCCCAAGCCCCGGCATGAGGAGGGCCGCGATCTGCAAGTTCGCGAGGTCCAGGACCCCGATCAGGCGCACCTGGCCGTACAGCCCAAACGCGTCGGAAAGGGCGAAGTACGTCCCCGCCATCCCGTTCACGGTCAAGCTGACCTGGGCAATCCCTCCGATGCCGCCCGCGGCCGCGATGAGTCCACCCACACCGCCCCCGAAGTAGGGCCTGAACCCCTCGAGCGCCGGGGTGATGAGGAACGAAGCGTCCACCGAGAACGCCATCGCCCCTTGGGCGACCGCCCACACGCCCAGCGTGAACCGGGTTGCAGCGTTGTCCCCTGTGGGGATCTCATAGAAGACGTCGAACAGCGGGGTCGCCAGAGCGAGGTTGAAGCTCCCTCCTACCCCGAGCTTGTTCGCCGACCCATGCTCAGCTCCCCACGCCGATACGAGCGGGAGCCCGACCGTCAGCAACAACACAACTGCGATAAACCGCCTCATCTGCCACCTCCTCGTGGACCCCGCATTGTACTCGCTCAGGCCGCCCAGTTGGACGAAGGCACCCTTGGCGGAGGGACGAGTTCCCCCTACCATCAGGTGGCCATGACCGAGGCAACAGGCGCGCGGACGGTGCGGGCCCCGCGGGGAACAACCCTGTCGTGCAAGGGCTGGCCGCAGGAGGCGGCCCTGCGCATGCTCATGAACAACCTCGACCCAGAGGTGGCGGGGGATCCCGCCCACCTCATCGTGTACGGGGGCACGGGCAGGGCCGCCCGGTCGTGGGAGGATTTCGACCTCATCGTCCGCACGCTGCGGGAGCTTGGGAACAGCGAGACCCTCGTCGTCCAGTCCGGCCGAGCAGCAGCGGTGTTCCGAACCCACGAGGATGCGCCGCGGGTCCTCATCGCGAACGCCCTCCTCGTCCCCGAGTGGGCGACGTGGGAGGCGTTCCGGGAGCTAGAGCAGCTGGGGCTCACCATGTACGGCCAGATGACGGCCGGAAGCTGGATCTACATCGGGACCCAAGGGATCCTCCAGGGGACGTACGAGACCCTGGCCGAGGTCGCCCGCCAGCACTTCGGGGGCACCCTCCGGGGG
>DSBZ01000062.1 GCA_011057175.1 Candidatus Acetothermia bacterium | reverse complement strand
GCCTCCCCCCTCACCGGCCGGGAGCGGGAGGTGGTCCAGCTCATCGCCGAGGGGAAGAAGACGTCGGAGATCGCGCAGCTCCTCTCCCGCTCGGTGGCCACGGTGCGCGCGCACAAGGCGTCGGCGATGCGCAAGCTCGGCACCCACACCACCGCTGAGCTCGTGCGCAAGGCGCTCGAGCTCAGGCTCGGCGGCGTTCCCAGTTACGGAGGGTTCCATGAGCGACCTTGACCGTTACCGGGAGGTGATCACCTCCTTCCTCCTCTCCCTTGTGCCCTCGCGTGGGCTCCTGAGGGGCCTCGTGGGCTACCCATTGGGCGCGGTGGCCGATGACGGCGACCCCGGCCCTGGGCCAGGAGGGAAGCTCCTCCGCCCGTCCCTCGTCCTCTTCGCTTGCGAGGCCCTGGGGGGCGACCCCGAGCGCGCCCTGCCGTTGGCCGCGGCGGTGGAGCTCGTCCACACCTTCTCCCTCGTCCACGACGACATCGTGGACGGGGATCGCGTCCGTCGCGGCCGGGCCGCAGCGTGGGTCGTCCTGGGGGAGCATCAAGCGATCCACGCCGGGGACGGGCTCCTCGCCCTGGCGTTCCGCACCGCAGCGGGGGCCGCCCTCCCGGAGAGGAAAACGGCGTGCGCGGTGGAGGCATTGGCTTCCGCCACCCTGGCGATGGTGGAGGGACAGGCATGGGACCTCGAGCTGGAGGGGAGGCCGGCAGCGACGGACGAGTACCTGGCGATGGCGCGAGGGAAGACGGGCGCGCTCCTCGGTTGTGCGCTTGAGCTGGGGGCGATCGCCGCCCTCCGCGACGAGCTTGCCCTCGCCCACCGCCGGGTGGGCGAGGACCTCGGGATCGCGTTTCAGATCCGCGACGACTGGCTCGGCCTCTGGGGAGACCCGACGGTGGTGGGGAAGGCGGTGGGGAGTGACCACGCGCGCGGGAAGCGCTCGTACCCGATTGCATGGGCTCTGGAGCGCGATCCCTCCCTGGCCCGGTTCCTCCGCGACGCCCCGCTCGCCGAGGTCCAGGCACGGCTCGCGGAGCTGGGGGCGCCCGAGGCGACCGAGGCCCGCGCGGAGGAGCTCCTCGCCCAAGCCCGGGAGGGAGCGCGGAACCTTCCCTGGCCGGCATGGGCCCAGGCCGAGTTCGCGGAGCTCTGCCGCGGGCTCTCCGCCCGGGTGAAGTGAGATGGGGCGCCCTCTGGCCCTCACCTGCGAGCTCGCGCAGTACCTCCTCCCCCGCCGCAACTGGCCGGGGAAGGGGAGGCTGTTCCCGATCGTCCTCATGCTCGAACCCCTTGAGGCGTGCAACCTCCGCTGCGCGGGCTGTGGAAGGGTCCGGGAGTACGCGGACGTGATGGACCTCCGGATGGCGGTCGATGAGGCGCTGGCGGTGGCCGAAGAGGCGGGAGCGCCGGTCGTGTCCGTGTCCGGCGGGGAACCGCTCCTCCACCCCCGGATCGCGGACATCGTCGAGGGGCTCCTCTCCCAGCGCCGCTGGGTGTTCCTGTGCACAAACGGGCTCCTCCTCCGGGAGTCGCTCCCCCAGTTCCGGCCCAATAGGAGGTTGTGCTTCGTCGTCCACCTCGATGGTACGGCTCGCGTCCACGATCAGGTGACGGGACGACCCGGGGCCTATGCGGAGGCCGTGGCCGCGATCCAAGAGGCCCGGGCACGGGGGTTCCGCGTGGCGACGAACACGACCGCGTTCCACGGATCCGATCCCGCGGACCTGCATGAACTGTTCCGTACCCTGACCGCCCTTGGGGTGGAGGGGATCATGCTCTCCCCGGGCTACGCCTACGAGCAGGTGACGGAGCGGGAGCTCTTCCTCAAACGGGAGGAGGCGGTGCGCGCCTTCCGAGAGATCCTCGACGGGGGGAGGTTCCCGTTCTACGACAATCCCCTCTTCCTCGATTTCCTGCGCGGGAAGAGGGCCTACGACTGCGCGGCGTGGGCGGTCCCCACCTACACCGTTCAGGGCTGGCGGGTCCCCTGCTACCTCATCGCCGATCAGCACACGACCGCCCTCAGCGAGGTCCTCGATCCGGCGCTGTGGAGCCACTACGGGCCAGGCCGGGACCCGCGCTGTGCCGGGTGCATGCTTCACTCTGGGTTCGAGCCGGCGAGCGTGTTCGATGCCCTCAGCCATCCCTGGAAGCTCCTCCGGAGGAGGCGATGATCGTCACCGTGGCCGCCCTGAGGACGGAACTCCTCTTCGCCCCCCACCCCCGGTGGTGGGTGGGGGGCGAAGAGGAG
>DSBZ01000226.1 GCA_011057175.1 Candidatus Acetothermia bacterium | reverse complement strand
GTAACAAACTATGACGATGTCAAGGGTACGTAGGCCCGGTTATCCCTCCAGATGGCGAAAAGGACGTGGACGAAGTGGTTCATCACCGCCCCGAGAGCGCGGCGGGGGGGCTTGCTGCGGGCGAGGTGGCGTTCGTAGAGCGCTTTGAAGTGATCATCGGTGCGCACCGCGTTCTGGCAGGCAAGGTAGATGGCACGGCGTAGGTAGCGGGAGCCACGTTTGGACATCCGGACCTGGCCCTGGAGGGAGCCGGACTGCCGGAGCTTGGGGTCGATGCCGGCGAAGGCGACCATCTGCTGGGGGCGGGCGAAGAGGTGCACGGACCCGAGCTCCGCGGCGAGGACAGCGGCGAGGAGAAGGCCGACCCCCGGGAGAGAGTGCAGAGGGAGTTCGAGCCGGGAGTAGAGGTCGAAGATGTTCTTTTCGAGGGAATCGATCTGCTCGTTGAGGAGGCGGAGCTGAGCGACGAGCAGGGTGAGGGCGATCTCCGCAGCGGGCGAAGGAACGCCCACCGAGCGGCGAGCGGCGTTGAGGATCCGTCGGGCCCGGGCCTGTCCGAGCTTGCCGCGGCTGGTGCGGCGCAGGAGGGTCGTGAGAGCTCTGAGTCCGAGGGCGAGGGCCTTCGCGGGAGAAGGGGCAGCTTCGAGGATTGCAAGTGTGGTAGGGGAGGAGCGTTTCTTGGGCAGGAGCAACGGGAGCTCGGGGAACAGGGAAGCCAAGAGGCTGTCGATGCGGAGGGAGGCGCGGGTGCGTTCCTTGACGAGGTGGGTGTGGAGGCGGGTGAGGTGGCGGAGTTCGAGCGCGCTGTGGTGGAGGCGCTCACGAGGGGCTTTGTCCTCCCACCGCAGGGCCTGAGCGATGAGCACGGCGTCGATGCGGTCGGTCTTAGCGCCCCGGATGCCGTAGTTGCGGAGGGAAGAGGCCTTGATGGGGTTGTCCACGACGCACGGCCAGCTCTGGAGAGAGAGCCACCGGGCGAGGGGCTGCCAGTAGGGACCGGTAGCTTCGATGCCCACGCGCAGCTGTTCCCCGGGGGGTAAGTGGCGCTGAACGAACGAGCGGAGGGTGAGAAAGCCCTCTGCGGTAGCCGGGAACTGGGGGAGCAGAGCCACCGTGGCGCCGCGGGGATCGGCAAGAGCGGCGGCGTGGTGGTACCTGCCGACATCGATGCCGAGGTAGAACATGCATGACCACCTCCGAACGTGCTAAGATGGAGGGCCCAGATTGGGTGGAGGGCAGGGCGGCCACAAGCTCGTGGGGAGATGCGTAGCGCCTCCAGGGAGGCCTACATCAAACCGATCCGTGGCCAGGCCCCGTGGGTTGCGTCTCGTTACAGGTCGTGGCGCCCGGTGGGCCCACAGGCGTCGGGACGGGCTCACCCCACTTGGGACCTCAAGCCAAGTGTACGGGACCGGTCACCGGCTACCCTGCCCTCGCTTCCCTCACTACCAACATACGAGCTTCGGGGTTTATGCCCGACGGCCTTTCGTCGCCGACGATCTCGCGTCGGACTCAGGGTCCGCCGCCACGGACAACTGATCTCGAGCAGCCGTCGCACACAGGGTGCGACGCTACAGAACCTCATTCTGTGGGGCAGCCAAGGCGAGGATCTTCCGGTCAAGAACGGACACGGGGCGGGTGGCCGGATCCTCTCCGGGCCCGTTCCAAGCGGCCTCGTGGACGTGGATCGTGAGCCTCTTGTGGGTGAAGGTGTGCTCCACCGTGCCCAGAAACCGCGCGCTCTGGAGGCCGTAGCGGGAGAGCAGGAGGGAAAGCCCATCGTCCCCCTCAGCGAACGGGAACCCCCCCGAGCCCGCCGAGGGCCTGTCCGTTGCGTTTCTCTAGGACGAACCCGCCCCTCTGCCCGCGCAGGGCGAGCGCGGCTGCGTGCACCCCCCGCTGCCTCCGCACCCGCGAGGCGGGATACCGCTCCGCGTCATCCTTCCCCTCACAGAACAGCGCGATGGGGCACAGGACGCACCGCGGGCTCCTCGGCGTGCACACGGTCGCCCCGAGCTCCATCAGGGCCTGGTTCCATCGGCCCGGGTCCCCCTGGAAGAGGAGCGCCTGGGCCGTCTCCTGGAGCCATCTGGGGTGGGGATCCGCTTGAGCGAATATTCGCGCGAGGACCCGCCGCACGTTTCCGTCCACCACCGCCACCGGTTCCCCGAACGCGATCGAGGCCACCGCCGCTGCGGTGTAGGGCCCGATCCCCGGGAGCGCCTCGAGGTCGGAAGCCCTGGGGGCGAGCCCCTCCGCTCCCACCTGCCG
>DSBZ01000114.1 GCA_011057175.1 Candidatus Acetothermia bacterium | reverse complement strand
GACTTTGTTTGCGTTCGACACTGGGCAGGCGCTGAGCGGGCACACCGCCCCGTTCGACGCGCTGGTGCACGTGCTGGCGGGAGAGGCCGAGGTCGTTCTCGGCGGCACCCCGCACCGCGTGGGGGAAGGCCAGGCGATCCTCATGCCGGCGCACGTCCCTCACGTGGTCAAGGCGCCGCAACGCTTCAAGATGCTCCTCGTGTTGGTCCGGGGATGATCGGTGGAGACCACGCTGCCCTGAGCGACCATCCGGACAGGGGGTCCTGCGGAGGACGATGAGGATCGGCGCGCCGAGCAGGTGAAGGTGGATGAAGGAGATCAGAGACAGACGCGGGTTCAGGCGTCGCTGGGCGGACCTCATCCGTCAGCTGCGTGTGGCCTACGCAAACGGGGACGTCGGTTCGATTCGTTCCCTGTGGTACAAGGCGGTGGCCGAGCCTGGGCTCGGGACTTGGCTTCGGCTCTCCGATCGGCTCTACCCGCTGCAGGGCCTGCTTGACGTCGCCCACGAGCTGGATCGGCGGATGGCCGGGCAGGGTCTGGCCCGCGCCTCGCGCTGGCTTCTCGACGAACGGGTCGGGCGTTGGATGTCCGAGGTTCCCCCGGCGACCCGCACCGCCCTGGCTTCGGAACCTGTGATCCTCTATGGGAACCACCCCACCCTTCTCACGCCGTTCCTCGTGAGCGCGCACGTCGAGCGTGCCGACCACCGGATCGTCGCCGCGAGCTTCCTCGAGAAGTTCCTGCCTGCGTTCGGACAGTACGCGATCTCGGTCGAGCTTCCCGTCAACCAATGGTGGAAGCAGCTCTGGCAGGGGGGGCTCCAGCGCCTGGTCGTGGCGTACTGGGTCACGCGGCTCCGCCCCGTGCTCCCTCCGCCCACGGCGCGGCAGCGGAACCGGGCTGCCCTCGAACGGGCCATCTCCCACGTGCGCGACGGGGGATCCCTCCTCATCGCCCCCTCCGGGTGGAACCGATCGGGGAAGCGGTGGTACCCTGGGATCGGCCGCATCGTGCGGGGGTTGGCAAACGAGCCGGGCGACCGGCCGGCACTGCTCGTCGCCTACCACGAGGAGGGAACTTCGGATCGGCTGGTGCGCCAGCTTCTGGAGAGAGCCAAGCGAGGCTACGGGTGCCCAGAGGTGGCACCGGACCGGGTCCCGCGGATCGGGTTCAGTGAACCGATCCCCCTGTCCGCGTTCTCGCCGGATGAGGGGACGGTGGAAGACCTCGTGGCGAGGCTCCGTCGCCGCTACGGGGAGACCTTCGCTCACCTGCGGCGAGGTGCCGGTCGACGTGGCTAGGACCTCCGGGACGAGTCTGCGTGGTCCACGGACCTGCGCCACGGCGGGCGCGTAGTCCGGTCTCCCGCGGTCTGTACCACCGGTCTGGAGTCCACGGCGGTCGGATCACCGCGGGTCCGTCCCACGGGGGTCCGAGCTGCTCCCGCTCGCACCGACGCTCTCCGGGCACGTCTGGCGGGGCCGCCCTGCGCGACGGTGCGCGTGTCGATGTAGGCGAGGGCCTTCTCTACCAGGTCCTCTTTCGACGGGAACACCCCCGCCGGATGACGTTCGCCTCTACCAGACTGAACAGGACCTCGATCAGGTTCACCCGTCGGGGTACTCCCGGAGGAGGTGGTCCACGAACGCCAAGAACTCCCGAGAGCGGGGCGGTCGTCGATCCGAGGGATCACCTGTCTAGTACCGGAATACTGTTGACACGTTAGCCCTCCTTGGCCAGCGCAGGCACGGCTGCTCCCGAGAACGCCGCGGCCGGGGTACGGCCCTGGGTCCGGTACCCTTGGTGCGGCCGGTCCTCGTTGTATAACCGGAGGAACCCCTCCCGCGACCTCTGGAGCTGGTGGGCGCGCGGGTGAAGTACCTTCGTCGGAACGCCACCCGCCAGTGCTCGGGGATGATCGTCCCCTCCGAGCCGCTCCCCAAACCCGTTCGTCCACGCGTGGTGAGGCTTGGTTCGGGAGTGGGTGATCCCCAGGTCCCGGCAGGCCTCGTCGAACTCCCCCTTGAACTCGGTCCCCCGATCCGTGAGCACGCGCACGAACTTCCACCCCGCCCGGGCGAACTCCGGGACGAGGACCTCCCTGAGGAACCGTGTGGCCTCCTGGGCGTTGCGGGCCGGGATCACCTTCCCCCAGGCGTAGGAACTGGCGGCATCGCCTTCCACGGCGAGCAGCCTCGCCTCACGTCTTCCCAGCCCCATCCGCCGCAGCGCCCGCCACACCGTGCTCGGGGAGACGTGAATCCCTCGTCTGG
>DSBZ01000179.1 GCA_011057175.1 Candidatus Acetothermia bacterium | reverse complement strand
TCCCGCCAGATCTCCTCGGCGGTGGTCTCTTCGTGGATCCTGGGGTTGGCGGGGTTCGCGAACTGCCCCGGGACGAACGCCGCGTAGCGGCGGCCAGGTCCTGCGCGGCCCGCACCGCCCCCGCCATCCCCTCCTCGCCCGGCGTGAGCACGAGCTCGGCCCCCAGCGCCTGGAGGATCGTCCGCCGCTCCACGCTCATCGTGTCCGGCATGACGAGGATCAGCCGGTACCCCCGGACCGCGCACACGAGCGCCAACCCGATCCCGGTGTTGCCCGATGTGGGCTCCACCACGATCCCCCCCGGGCGGAGGAGCCCCCGTTCCTCGGCATCGCGGATCATCGCCCACGCGATGCGGTCCTTCACGCTCCCGCCGGGGTTCGCCATCTCCAGCTTCGCCACCACCTCTGCCCCTACCCCAGCGGCGAGGCGGGCCAGCCGCACGAGCGGGGTACGTCCGATGAGCTCGGTCACATCACCGTAGACGCCCATGGGTCGCTCCTGGGGCTAGGGTGAGGTGGTTAGCAGGGCCCGCCCGCGGGCAGGTTCGATCAGGAACGGAGGGGGCGGCGACAAAGGCGACCACCCCCGGTGTTGGTCGTCGGTCTCCTCATGTCTACGCACCCCCTGTGGAAGAAGATGCCGTACGATACCGGCCTCTCCCCCCGCCGTCAACCTTGCGAGCCCCGGGGAGGGGGGGGATCATGCGCACACGATGGCAGCTCATCCACCGCTGGGGCGACGGCTCGTCGTGGCCGCGGGGGTCACCGGGCTCGTGTGTGCCGGCCAGGTGGCGGGTGGGCTCATCACGGGAAGCCTCGCCCTCCTCTCCGACGCCGCCCACGTGTTCCTGGACGCGTTCGCCCTCGCGCTCTCCTATCTCGCCCTGCGCGCTGCCGCCCGCCCCCCCACGTCCCGCCACACCTACGGGCTGCACCGGCTTCAGGTGCTGGCCGCGCTTGTCAACGGGGGGACGCTCGCGGCGGTGGCAGTGGGCATCTTCCGGGAGGCGGTGAAACGGATGCACGACCCCATCCCGGTGTGGGCTGGCCCGATGCTCGCCGTGGCCGGGGGCGGCCTCGTCATCAACCTGGCCGTGGCCTGGCTCCTCCGCCGCCACGATCGGGACGACCTCAACGTCCACAGCGCTTTCCTGCACGTCGTGGGCGACGCCCTGGGCTCGATCGGGGTCGTGGGGGCGGGAGCGGTGATCCTCCTCACGGGATGGACCCTCGCCGATCCCCTGGTGAGCCTTCTCATCGGGAGCGTGATCCTCCTCGGGGCGGTGCGGGTCCTAGCTCGGACGGTTCACATCCTCATCGAGGGGGTGCCGCGCGGGATGTCAGCGGAGGCGGTCCAGCGGAGGTTGGAGGGGGTGGCCGGCGTGCGGGGGGTCCACGACCTCCACGTGTGGACAGTGGGCCCAGGGTATGTGGCCCTCTCCGCCCACGTGGTCGTCCCCGACCAAGCTCTGAGCCAGGCCGAAGCCCTCACCCGGAAGCTCCGTCGCCTCCTGCGGGACGAGTTCGGGATCGGCCACACGACGATCCAGGTGGAGTGCACGGGTTGCCAGGAGGCCTGCGCGGGTCCCGGCTGCCGCGGGCCTTCGTGACCCCGCCGGGTTCCCCTGTCCCTGCCAGGGCGCATCGGAACGAGGTTTGCCCCAGGTCGTGGATCAGGCGGTACGCGGGGAGGTTGAGGGCCCGGTAGCGGGGGGAGTGCCGGGGGGGCCGACGGGTCCGGCGCAGTTCCCACCCCTGTGCCCTGAGCTCCTCGGGAGCAAACGGGAGATGCCCTTCCCGCGCCAAGCGCACCGTGCCCGTCCAAAGCTCCTGTAGCTCGTCCCACGTCCCGCCCCGGAGGGGCTGGTGGGCGAGGGCCGTCCCGAGCTCGGCGGGGTCGATCCCCATCCGGCGGGCGGGCCGGAGGTTCACGCGGAACACGGGCCGCGCCGGGTGCACCGGTTCGAGAAGCGGCTCGCCAGGGAAGGGGTCGGGATCTAGCTCCTGCCATTCCCGTTCGAGCTCCTCCAAGAACCGGCCGCGATCGGCGAGGAGGTGGTCCATCCCCAGTGCCCCCTGGTAGAGGAGCTTCGCCAGGTCCGGGGGGGCGAACCCAGGGTGGAGCTCTAGGTGGAACCGGACCAGGGGGAGGAGCCCTTCCGTCACCGCAGTCGCAGGCGGAAGTAGAGGTGGAGGAGGAGGCCCACCCCTGCCCCGCTCGCGGCACCGAACGGGGCATCGTGGAAGAAGGCGCCGGCCGCCGCCCCCACCGCGGCCCCGATCAGGAGGTCCCGGCCCAGACCCACCCACCAC
>DSBZ01000095.1 GCA_011057175.1 Candidatus Acetothermia bacterium | reverse complement strand
TCGAGAACGTCGGGTACTGGCACTTCGCCCACTCCTACGTCCGCGGCCACTGGCGGCGGGCCGACCGGGCCTGCCCGCTGATCCTTGCCAAAGCATGTCACGATTTGGACCTCATCGGCTGGTTCGTCGGGAGCAACTGTCGGTCCATACGATCCGTGGGAAGCCTGAGCTTCTTCCGACCGGAGAACGCGCCTCCCGGCGCCACGGAACGGTGCACCGACCCCTGCCCGCACGAGCCCGCTTGCCCGTACTCCGCGGTGGAGATCTACCTGCGCCGGTTTGGCGGGGAGAGAGGGTGGCCTGGATCGGTGATCTCCCCAGACCCGGCCGCGCGGGCAGCGGCGCTGGCCCGAGGTCCCTATGGCCGCTGTGTCTTCCGGTGCGACAACGACGTCCCAGACCAGCAGGTCGTGGTGATGGAGTTCGAGGGGGGCGTTGTGGCAACGCTGGTCGTCTCCGCCTTCACCGCCGAGAACACGCGCACGGTGAAGCTGATGGGGACCCACGGGGAGATCCAGGGGCACCTCAGCCGGGGTGAGATCTCCGTCCTCCCGTTCTCCCGGCTTCCCCCCCGGCGACTCCGGACCCTTGCGGCCGGCGGGCACGCCGGAGGCGATGATGGGCTGATGGAAGCCTTCTTGGAGGGGGTTCGCGAGGCACGAGTCAGACCTGTTGCACCTTCCCTCACCTCCCTGGATGCTTCCGCGGCCAGCCATCTCTGGGCCCTCGCAGCCGAGGAGGCTCGGACCAGCGGGAAGGCGGTGAACGTGCAGGACTGGATGCCCCTCCCCTTCCGTCAGGACCTTCCCGCCGCGCGCCGGCAGTAGCAGTCCACCATCTGGTGCAGGCGGTACATCGCCAGGTCGTACCCGCGAACCGCCACCGTGAAGGTGTACGCCAGGACCCGGGCTGCCCAGAGCCGGAACAGGAGATCTCGCCAGGCGGGGTCCTCGCTGTGGTACTCCCGAAGGAGAACGTGGTACGTGTCGTACCAGGCGTCGTCGTCCATGCACGTCACCCGGGGGACCCGCCGCGAGGGGTTCAGCCCCTCCCGGACTGCAAGCGGGAAGTGGTCGAGGAGCTCTGCCTCGCGCTCCGTCCAACCATCGGCGAGCAGGGCCAGAGTCCCGTCGATGTCGTAGCCAACCTTGGCCTTGACGGCCTCCGACACCGGGCCCTGGTACTCCACGTGGTGCAGCGTGGTTCCCGGTACGGATGCTCCGGCCAGCGCCGAGAGGGCCTCGAAGCACTCCACCAGCATCGTGCGGAGGTCGGCCAAGGAACCGTAGAGTTTGTGGACCTTCCCTACACCCATGTACGTCTCATAGATGCTGAACCCTCCGGCGACCATGGCAAACGTGTAGAGCGTGTCGATTCCCCAATCGCTCTGGGCCTGGACCCGCGGGTCGGCGAGCAGGGCCTCGGCCACTGCCCGCGTCAGCAAGAGCTCTCCTCCCAGGGGCTGTTCGATCCGCGGGAGTTCGGATCGCGGAAACAGGATGGCGAACCCTGCCCGGGTGATGAACCAGGTGATCATCGCGTCCGTGCTCGCCCGGGGGAAGTAGTGCCGCACGACCTGGTACCCGCTGTCCGCGGCCTCCTCCGCCTTCGTGATCCACTCCTCGGAGAATGAAAGGATGTCGGCGTCGTAGAAGTGGATCCGTTCGTGGTCCGTGTTGGCAACGAGGTACCGGAGGGCGCTGTTCATCCCGTCCCCTTTTCCAGGCCTCTTGGTTCCGATCCTTTCCTGAACGCAAATCTCAACTTCCTTGCCGCTCGAACGAGCGATGTTGGGCGCGGCGCGGGCCACAGCCGCGAAACACTCGTCCTCCTCCGCCCCCACACACACGACCCGCCGCACCCGAGGGTGGGCCACAGCGGTGCGAACGTTCTTCAGCAGGACCTCGGGGTCCTCGCGCTTGAAGGGGAATACTACGGCGCTCATCGGTTTCCTCCCGGTGACAGTGTTGGTGCAGGGAGGGCCTCCCCAGTCTCCTTGTCAAACAGGCGGAGTTTCTCCACAACGGGGGCAAGCCCCACAGTCTGACCCGCCGTCAGCAGGGGCTCCGGCGGAATGGCCACCTTGAGGACGTCGTCGCCGACTTGAACCGTCACCAGCTGCTGAGAACCCAGAGGCTCAGACACCAACACCGTTGCGGTGAGAGAGCGCGGTGCTGGTTCCTGATGCACTGTGATGTTCTCAGCTCTGATCCCTACGATGACCATCTCCCCAACCTTCCCTTCCAGAGGTTTCCTCCATATCGGCGGTAGGGGAAGGGCGAAGTTGCCGACGGCGAGGCCCACGCCCTGGTCCGAGGCAGCGATCGTCGCCTCGAGGAAG
>DSBZ01000075.1 GCA_011057175.1 Candidatus Acetothermia bacterium | reverse complement strand
TGGAGCACCCGGCGATCCGCCCCACACCGTCGATGTCGAACGTCTTCAGGACCTCGGCCCCGCCCACCTTGACCTCGCGGTACTCGGGCCCGCGCAGCCGGCGCAGGGCCCGCCCCACGTCCTGGGCGAGGTCGTAGATGATGTCGTAGGTCCGCACGGGGACGTTGCGCTGCTCGGCCAGCCGCGCCGCCTTCCCGTCCACCCGCACCGCGAACCCCACGACGAGGGGCTGGCCTTCCTCCTCCGCCGAGGCGAGGAGGACGTCGGATTCGGTGACCGCCCCCACACCAGCGTGGAGGAGCTCCAGCTCCACCCCATCGGCCTTGAGTGTCGCTAGCTCGTGCTTGGCCGCTTCTAGGGCGCCCGTGCTCGCCGCTTTGAGCACCACAACGAGCTTCTTCGTCTGGGCGACCTGGATCAGGTCCTCGAACCTCTTCGGGGCCCGGACCGCCCGCCGCTCATCCGCGGTGGCCTGCGCCCTCTGTTCCGCGATCCGGCGCGCCTCGTTGGGGTTCTCGATCCGCTCGACCACCTCCCCCGCTGGGGGGACACCATTCAAGCCGAGGATCTGGACCGGCATCCCTGGTGTGGCCGCCCCGATGCGCTCTCCCCGGTGGTTGAGGAGGGCCCGCACCCGGCCCCACGTGCTCCCAACCACGATCACGTCCCGCTCGCGCAGGGTACCGTTCTTGACCACGACCGTCGCGAGCGGCCCCCGGGCCGGATCGAGGTTGGACTCGATGACCGTCGCCTCGATCCCCCCCTCCGGGTCCCCAGAAATCCCCTCCATGTCCGCGACGAGGAGGATCATCTCCAGGAGCTCATCCACCCCTTGCCCGGTGAGGGCGGAGAGGGGGACGGTGACCGTCGTTCCCCCCCACTCCTCCGGGGTGTACCCGAGCTTGGCGAGGTCTTGAAGCACGCGGTCCTTGTTCGCGCCGGGCTTGTCCATCTTGTTGATGGCCACGATCACCGGCACCCCGGCGGCCTTGATGTGATCCACCGCCTCCAGGGTCTGAGCCATCACCCCATCGTCGGCGGCCACGACGAGGATGGCGATATCCGTGACCTGCGCCCCCCGGGCGCGCATCGCCGTGAACGCGCGGTGCCCCGGGGTATCGATGAACGTGATCGCTCGGCCGTCCACGGTCGCCTGGTAGGCACCAATGGACTGGGTAATGCCGCCGGCCTCCCCTTCGGCGACGTGGGCCTTGCGGATCGCGTCGAGGAGGGTCGTCTTCCCATGATCGATGTGCCCCAACACGGCCACGACGGGCGGGCGGGGCGTCCCCCGCGGCTCCGGGGGAACCTGGGCTTCCTCGGCGGCAGGCGCCGCGCGGGGAGCGGGGGAAACCCTCTCGCGGAAGAACTGGCGGATGAGCTCCGCCTCCTCATCGGTGACCGTGCTCACCGCCCGTAAACCGGGCATCCCCAACTCGCCGAGCGCCGCGAGGAGGTCCCGGGAAGGGACCCCTAGGCCGCGGGCGATCTCGTACACGCGCTTCTTGGTCAAGCTTCTCCTCCGCGGGCATCAGGCCGGCGTCAGCCGGTGCCGCCCCTTCTTCCTCCTCCGGGCGAGCACGGCCCGCCCCGCCGCCGTCCGCTTGCGGGCCAGGAACCCGTGGACGCGGTACCTGCGCCGACGATGGGGTTGAAAAGTGCGCTTGGGCATGAGTTCCTCCTTGCTCGTCTTCTCACCGCAACTCTGCCCATTCTCCCTTCGTTTCGTCCGGGGCGCAACTCCCACCGCCTCCCCGGAGCGGCGGGGAAAGGAGATCCTGTATAGATCTCCATCGGGTGCGGCAGATGGGGGGGAGGGTCCCCTCCCCCGCCCACCACGAGGCGAGGTACTGGCGGACCTTGGGTTCGCCGGGGTACCCCCATCCGAAGTCCCCAAACCGCTGGCGCAGGGCAACCACGTACCCATCCCGTACCACCTTCGCCAGGAGCGAGGCCGCCGCGACGGCCGGATGATCGCGGTCCGCTTTGGGGAAAGCGTCGATGGCCCGAGGGGGCGAAGCGCAGCGCGCGGCGAGGGCGGCGACGAACCTCCCCACGGCGAGGGGGGCGACGGGGGCATCGACCACGACCCGCCCCGGCCCCAGGCGGTCCACCAGGCTCGCCGCGGCGGCGAGCTCGAGGGACGTCAAACTGTCCCCATCCACGACTGAGGCCGGGATGACAACCACCCTCCCCCGGGCGACGACGGCGGCCAGCGCCCGCACCACAGCGCGCCGCCTGGCGCGCGGCACAACCTTCGAGTCCCGTGCCCCAAGCTCCCACAGCCGCGGGAGGTCCTCCTCTGCAACGCGCACCCCCGCCACCACGAGGGGACCCAGCACCGCCCCCCGTC
>DSBZ01000246.1 GCA_011057175.1 Candidatus Acetothermia bacterium | reverse complement strand
GGGCTGCGGGGTTCCGCAACCTCCGCGGCCACCCGTTCGCGTTCTACCGGAAGTGTGGGTTCGTGGTGGTGGGCCTGATTCCGGATGCCAACGGGTTCGGCAGGCCCGACATTTTGATGGCGAAGAGGGTCACCCCCCAGCGGCCGGAATGGCTCTTGTCCGCCTGAGCCGTAGCGGCGGGCTTCCTCCCCGACGGCCGTTGGGGTGCCGGGATGAACCCCCTTGGCTATCAGGACGCCGCTCGTGCGCCGGGAAGGGCGCGTGGTCAGGAAGGCGAGAGTCCTCTTCAAGCATGCTCTGGCCCATAACCGCCTGCAACTGCGTCGCCGTGGGGCGGGGTGGGAAGGAAGCGGAGTTCATGTTCGCGTAAGTGGGCCAAGCAGTTTGAGTATGGACAGCATGTCCCTCCTGCGGTCAGGATCTAGCTCCTATTGCTACGAGGCACAGGTCGGCGACATTGGTCCCCGTGGGTCCCGTGACCACGAGGTCCCCCGAGGCACTGAGGGCACCATAGGCATCGTTGTTGAGCAGCGCTGCTCGGGGATCCACGCCCCCCGCGGCCATCCGTCCCACAGACCCGCCATCCACCAGCCCGCCGGCCGCGTCGGTGGGGCCATCCTGTCCATCGGTTCCCACGAAGCACACGACCACGTCCTCGAGCTCAGCAATCCCCAACGCGGCAGCGAGAGCTGCTTCCTGGTTCCTCCCCCCCCTGCCGCTCCCCCGGACGGTCACCGTGGTCTCCCCAGCGAGGACGAGGAGCCCGGGACGGGGAACGGGGCGCCCCCATCGCACCATCTCCCGCACCAGAGACGCGACGACCTGCCCCACCTCTCGGGCCTCGCCACACAGCTCGGTGGTGAGGATCAGTCCTGTGAACCCTAACCTCTCTCCTGCCCCGAGGGCGGCCTCGGCCGCGGTGACCCCGCTGCCCACGATCGCCTTGTACACGCCCCGAAACAGTGGATCGCCTGGCTTCGGCGTCTCAGGAATCGCCCCCTTCAGTCCCCGGGCGAAGCGGGTGCGGACTGCCTCCGGAACCCTGTCCCACAGCTCGTAGTCCTGCAAGACGCGGTGCGCATCGAGGAACGTAGTCGGATCGGGGACCGTGGGGCCGGAGGCGATGACGTGGAGAGGGTCCCCGGGGACATCGGACAGGATGAGGGACACCACTTGGGCTGGGGCGCAGCGGCGGGCGAGCTGGCCCCCCTTTAGCTGGTCGAGGTGCTTTCGGACCGCGTTCACGGCCTGGATTGGAGCCCCCGAGCGCAGCAGGAGCTCGTTGGTCTCCCGGAGGTGGTCCAAGGTTAGGCCGTCGGCGGGGAGCATGAGGAGGGAAGAGCCCCCACCGGATATGAGAACCAAAACCAGATCGTCTTCCCCGGCCGCATCAACGATGGACGCGATGCGGCGCGCTGCCTGCACCCCCCGGCTATCGGGCACCGGATGGGACGCCTCCACCACCTCGATCCGGTCGCACTCCACCCCGTACCCGTCTGCCGTTACGACAAGGCCGGCCTCGACCCTCTCCTCCAGGATACCTTCGACGGCTTGGGCCATGGTCCCCGCCGCCTTCCCGAAACCGACCACGACCACTCGCCGCGCGGGGAAGCTATGGGTCCCGACCTGTACCCCATCTCCCGCCTTGGCGAGGACGCGCTTCACGCAACTCCTGGGGTCCACGGAAGCGATGGCCTGTTCCATGATCTGGGTCACAGTTCGCCGCAGTCGCGCAGCCTCGATCATCGGCGTTGCGATGATCGCTCCCGCGGCCCGCCTGCGCCAGGCGCCACAACCGCCTCCCCGCTCCTGAACCAGGGACAACTGCCCTTCTGACAACGCCGTGCGATGAGCACGCGGTATACTCCTGCCGGGAGGAGACGCGTACAGGTGGGTAGGGCATACACCGGTCCGGTGACGGTGGCTCTCGTGGGCGCGGGGCAAAGGGGAGGTGACGTCTACGGGCGCTACATCCTTGGCCACCGCCGTTCGGCGAGGCTCGTGGCGGTGGCGGAGCCGAACCCCGAGCGCCGCGCTGCCATCGGTTCCGCCCACGGGGTGCCCTGCGCCGGTCTGTTCCCCTCCTGGGACGACCTCCTGTCCCGCGGCCGGTTGGCGGAAGCGCTCATCGTGGCTACCCCCGATCACCTCCACGCTGAGCCCGCACTGGCCGCGCTGGAACGAGGCTACCACGTCCTCCTCGAGAAGCCAATCGCCACGTCCAGGGAGGACCTCCTGCGCCTTCGCGAAGCGGCCTGTCGCTCCTCGGGATCGGTGACGGTGGCCCACGTGCTCAGGTACACGCCGTTCTTCCGCACGATCAAGGACCTCCTGGACCAGGGGGCGGTTGGCCAGCTCGTGTCACTGAT
>DSBZ01000202.1 GCA_011057175.1 Candidatus Acetothermia bacterium | reverse complement strand
CTCCACGATCCGCGTGCTGATCGTCGCCCCGGCGGCACTGGCAGCCCAGTGGAAAGAGGAACCGCGGTAGGCGTTCAACCGCAACTACGTGTTCTACGACGGCGTCTATCTTCGCCAGCTCATGGAGAAGCTGCACCCCGAACAGGACCCATGGGACCGCGAGCACCGAATCATCACGCTACTCTCTGCCACACCCCACAACGGAGATCGGTACGCGTTTCACGCCCTTCTGACCCTTCTCGACGAGTACAGCTTCCCCGACCTCGATTCCGTCACACAAGCCCAAGTTGCGCGCGTCGCGATCCGCCGCACGAAGCGTGAGATCCTGGATGAACAGGGAACGCCCGTGTTTGTCGAGCGCCATGTGCAGACGCTCCCTGTGGAGTTCAGCCCAGCGGGGAAGAGCTGTACCGGGCTGCCACAGCATACGTCGCCGAGGGGTACAACCTGGCCCGGGCCCAGAAGAACAAGGCAGCCGGCTTTCTGATGGTTCTCTTCCAAAAGCGGATGGTCTCGTCTATCGAAGCGATCCGACGGTCACTGGAACGGCGACTCGCGGCCCTGGTGAAGCTCCGGGACGGGGGCGAGGCTCCCCGCGAGCTCTCCCCGGAGGAGTCTCGGCGCCTGGACGACTACCTCAGCGACCCCGACAGCCTGTCCGACGAGGAGCGTGAGAAGTTGGAGGCATGGTTGGAGTCGCTTCCGATCTACACGAGGGTGGACCTGGAAGTGGCCAAGTTGGCGAAGCTGTGCGCCATGGCCCGGGAGATCCAGGTGGAGACGAAGGCAGAAGCGTCCTGCAGTTCCTGGAGGACCTGCTCAGCAGGCGCGAGGAGAAGGTCCGGGTGTTCACCGAGTACCGGGACACCCTTCACTACCTGGAGCGGCTAGTTCGAGAGCGGGGTTGGAAGTGCGCCATCATCCACGGGCAGATGCCGATGGCCACCCGCCGAGCAAGCCAGCGGGAGTTCGAGGACACGGGCACCCCCCTCCATCTCGCCACCGACGCCGCCGGGAAGGGGCTCAACCTGCACTGGAAGTGCCACCTCATGGTCAACTACGAGCTCCCGTGGAACCCGAACCGAAGTGAGCAGCGGATCGGCCGCCTCCACCGGTACGGGCAGAAGCGCGACGTTCGTGTCCACAACCTGTTTGTGACCAACACGCGCGAGGACCGGATCCTCGAACGGCTACTGGAGCGCCTGGAGCAGATCCCGGCCGACGTGCCGGGGGAGGTGTACGACGTGCTGGGGTCGCTCATGGCCGGGATCGATTTGCAGGACCCTATCATGAGTGCCCTGGCCGAGAACCGGCCCCCCGAGGCCACCGCCGAGCAGGCGGCCCGGGCGGCCGAAGAACGGGCGAGGATGCTGGCCGTGGTGGAGGAGGACCTGCTGATGGACGTGCGCCGCTACGACCACGAGCGGGCGCTGAACCTTCTCCGGGACGTAAGGCGGGTGTCTGCCACGACGGAGGACCTGCGTCGCCTCGCTGAGGCGTTTCTCACCAGCCGCGAGGCCCAGATCAAGCCGGGCGAGACGCCCGGGACCGTCAAGATCGTCAACGTCCCTCCGGAGCTTCAGACGACGTACGAACGCGCGACCTTCGATCGCTCCGTTGCCCGGAGCACGCGTCGCGAAGAGGTTGACTTCATCGCGTTTGGCCATCCCCTGTTCGACGCAATCGTCGACGCGTGCCGTGCGCTTGAGCTTCGGGGGTTGGCCACCGTGAAGCGCGTGGCCTCGGACAAGTGGGCCGGCCTTACCGGGGTTTTGGCGACCTTCATCCTCGAGTTCACGATTGGGTGAACCAGACGGTGGTCAAGAGGTTCCACCGGGTGTTCGTCGATACCAACGGGAGACCTCGTCCTGAGGTCGTTCCGGACATCCCGGCCCTGAGGAACACGTCGCGGGAGCCGCCCGCTCTGACCTCGGCGTTGCGCGGGCAAGCGGCCCGAGCGAGGCGGTACGCCACGAGCCCCATTGAGCTCGCGCGGAATGAGGCGGCACAGCTCGAGGAGGAGATCCAGGAGGAGCTGTCCGCCTCCCGGGATGAGGGAGAGCGGCGCCGGCTGGAGAACACGCTTCGGCTGCGCGAATATGATCTGCAGGAGGCCGAGCGGGAGTTCGAGCAGCTGCGGGCGAAGGTTCAGAGGCGAAGCGAGGAGCTGGGGAACATGGAGATCGTGGTAGACGAGGAGCCGCGGCTGGTGAGGCTGGCTCGGGTGGAGTTCATCCCTTCGAAGGAGGGCTGATGGCACCCGACAAGAACGGCCATCCAGCCGAAAGTCCCCCCGGGGCGGTGAACAACCAGGGCCTGTTCTCTGACTACTACCTGACCGCCCTCGTACCCGAGGACGAGTTCTTCCGCGCATCGTCTGCTG
>DSBZ01000230.1 GCA_011057175.1 Candidatus Acetothermia bacterium | reverse complement strand
GGTCGTGCGAGGTTCTGTAGCGTCGGACCCTGTGTCCGATGCCGGTGTCGGGGATGAACAGCGCTCCTACCAACGCCACGCCCGTCGACCCTGAACCTCCGTCGGGCATGAAGCCCGACGCTACGGCCCCTCCCCGGCGAACTCAGCCGGCCGGAGGCTACGGACCGCTGGCCCCGACGGCGTCAGCCACGTCGGGGAGGTCGAGGGAGGCCAGGCGGGCCTGGAGCGGTACCCCGTCCCGGCTCCAGCCCCGGGCCTCGTAGTAGTCGTCGAGGAGTGCCTGGAGCTCCTCCAAGCTCACCCGATTTCCCGCTGACGGCCCCTCGGGGATGGGGAGCTCCATCACCCGCGGCGGGAGGTGGTCGTCCTTGCGGGTGAAGCCCTCCCGGACGTTGAACGCCCGGGCGAGGTTGCACGCCCGCTCCCCGATCGTGAGGAGCTCGGCGGCGGTGAGCTCGACCCCCGTCTGGGCGGCGACCATCTCCGGGAGGCCTTCGAGGAAGTAGATGTGGCGGGTGAACTTGCACACGCCGAGGATGTCGTAGACGGCCATCAGATCCTCGAGGAGCTTCACCTCGAATCCCTTTCCGCGCAGGGAATGCCGGTCCGCGGTGAGCTTCCACCACGACCCGCCGTACTCGAGGCCGTACACCCCGCCCGTGAGGTGGTCCCCGCCGCGGAACGCCACCGCGAACGCAAGCGCGACGCCCTTCGAGCCGCGGATGTCGTAGGCGGGAAGCTCCATCCCCTTGATGTGGATCGCGAACGAGGCGCCCTTGCCGAGCCGCTCGCAGGCGGCCTTCGTCCCGTCGGCGAGGAGTTCCCCTGTCCTCCCCTCCCGGCGGCCCATCTTCTCCAGGACCGCGAGCATGGCGTCCCCGTCGCCGAACTTGAGCTCAATGCCGTCCAGGTCCTTCTTGGTGAGGAGCCCCCGCTCCACCGCCTCCATCGCCCACGCCACGGTGACGCCAGCAGAAATCGTGTCCAGGCCGAGGAGGTCGCAGACCTCGTTCGCCTTGGCCACCGCCTCGATCGACGCCACCTCCGGGCACCCGCCGAGGGAGTACAGGGTCTCGTACTCCGGCCCGTCCACCTCCGTGCCGGCGTACTTCCCGTCCTTGATCTGGAACAGCTGCCCGCAGGGCTTGGTGCAGGTCGGGCAGGCGACGTTCTTCGCCACGTACTTCGGGGCCCAGTAGTACGGGTCGAGCTCAATCTTCCCGTCCTTGGCCCGGGCGTAGGCGCTCTTGAAGTACCCCCACTGCCAGTTCTTCGACGGGAAGGTGCCCGGCTCCTTGTTCATCCAGTCGAGGAACTCCCCGCTCCCGTAGGCCCGGTCGGCCTTGGTCACGGGGTGGTCGCGGATGATCCCCTGCCAGTGGGAGACAAGCTTGTTCAGGCGTTCGCGGTCGTGTACGGGGACCGCTCCGGTGCCCTTGACGAGGATCGCCTTCAGCTTCTTCGCCCCGAGGACCGCCCCCCCCCCGCCCCGGCCGGCCTGGCGGCCGTCGCACTCGATCGTGGATATGCGGGACAGCTTCTCCCCCGCCGGGCCAATCACTGCGGTGCGGTACCCCTCCCCGAACCGCTCGCGGAGGGCCCGGCCCACGGCCCGCGTGTCGAGCCCCCACAGATCGGAGGCGTCCTCGAACCGCGCCTGGTCATCCTCGATGATCAGCACCACGGGGCCCTTGCTCTCCCCGGTCACAAGGAGGGCGTCCCACCCCGCGCGGCGGAGGGCGATCCCGGCCCAGGCGCCGGCCACGGATCGGGCGAGCGTTCCCGTGAGCGGGGAGCGGAACGTGAACGTGGTCTTCGACGCGGTGGAGATTCCGTCGCCCGTGAGGAGGCCGGGGACCATCGCCACCACGTTCTGCACCCCGAGAGGATCGGCCCCCTTCGGGATCCGGGTCCAGGCGAGGTGGGCGCCCAACCCGAACCCGCCCAGGAACAGGCGGTACACCTGATCCGGCAGCGCCTCCACCGCCGTCTTCCCCTGCGAGAGGTCCGCCACCAGCATCTTCCCCGCTACACCGTTCATCGTTTCCCCCCTTCGTATCTGTGATCTCGCGCTTGGCCCCTGTCCCGACCGCCGCGCCCGAGCCGAGTATAGCCCCACCCGTCCGTTCAGGCCCGACCGGCGTGCGCCAGAGGTCAGGGCATGCAGTGGAGTGGGAGACTCGTACCAGCCCGTGAAGCAACGGTCCTTGGAGCCTTTGGCAACGTGGAGAGCGTCGGACCTCCGCGGCAGGACACCGATTCACCGCAGAGCAACTGTGTTGGAGGTCAAGCCCGAGCGATCTCCGGATCCCACGGGGTGTTGTGGTGGAGCATGGCGTTGAGGATGACGAGGAGCTTACGCATGCAGGCGACCAGGGCGACCT
>DSBZ01000132.1 GCA_011057175.1 Candidatus Acetothermia bacterium | reverse complement strand
CTCCTGATCCTCGACGAGCCCACGAGCGTCCTCACTCCGCAGGAGACGGGGCAGCTGTTCAAGGTTCTATCCCGCATGCGGGAGGAAGGGCATGGGGTCATCTTCATCTCCCATAAGCTGACCGAAGTGCTCGAGGTGGCGGACCGGATCACGGTCATGCGCCGCGGCCGTCTCGTGGGGACGGTCGCCGCCGCGGGAGCGGACAAGCCCATGCTGGCTCGGATGATGGTCGGCCGGGAGGTCGTGTTCCGCCTCACCAAAACGGCCTGCACCCCTGGGGAGGCGGCCCTGAGCGTGGAGGGGATTCACATCCGCAACGATCGGGGACTCCCCGCGGTGCGGGGAACGAGCTTCCACGTGTGTCGGGGGGAGATCTTCGGGATCGCCGGGGTCGCGGGGAACGGTCAACGGGAGCTCGTGGAGGGACTGACGGGCCTCCGTCGGATCGAGCGGGGGAGGGTACGTATCCTCGGGGACGAGGTGACCAACCGCTCCCCGCGCGTTCTGGCCGACATCGGTGTGGCCCATGTCCCCGAGGAGCGGATCCGAATGGGGATCGTTCCCGGGCTCTCCGTTGAGGAGAACCTGATCCTGAAGCGCCACCATCGGCCCCCCTTCTGCCGGGGGGGCCTCCTCCATCTGGCTTCCGTACAGAGGTTCGCCCAGACGGTGATCGAGGAGTACGGGATCGTGACCCCCAACCTCAAGACGCCCGCCAAGCTCCTCTCGGGAGGGAACATCCAGAAGCTGATCCTGGCGCGGGAGTTATCCGGTCAGCCGGCCCTCGTCATCGCTGCCCATCCGACCTACGGCCTCGACGTGGGGGCAACGGAGCAGATCCGGGAGCTCCTCCTCCGGCAGCGAGAGGCAGGGGCAGGCGTGCTCCTCGTCTCGGAGGACCTCGAGGAGATCATGGAGCTCGCCGACCGGATCGCGGTCATGTTCCGCGGAGAGATCATGGGGGTGGTCTCGGCAGGGGAGGCGCAGCGGGAGGAGATCGGGATGATGATGGCCGGAGAGGTGCGGGTGCGGGGATGAAGCGCATCGGCCCCTTCGTTATGGAGCGGAGGCTCTCCCCGCCACGCGCAGTGGTGATCGGGGTGTCGGTGCTCGCGGTGGCGATGGCGTTGCTGGTGGCAGCGCTCGTGTTTTGGGCCTACGGGGTCAACCCATGGTGGGCGTACGCCGAGATCGGCCGCGGGACGCTGGGGACGGTGGACGGGCTGTCGGACATCGTCCGCCGCGCGATCCCCCTCATCCTGTGTGGGGTCGGGCTGACGCTCGCGTTCCGGGCCCAGTTCTGGAACATCGGGGCCGAGGGGCAACTCCTCGCGGGCGCGGTGGCAGCGAGCGGGGTGGCCCTGTTCGCCCCCGTTCCCGACGGGCTCCGCCTTCCCCTGATGTTCCTCGCCGGGTTCGGGGCGGGGGCCCTCTGGGCGGCCATCCCAGCCCTGCTGCGGGTCAAGCTCCAGGTGAACGAGGTCATCTCCACCCTGATGATGAACTACATCATGGCCTACATCGTGGAGTGGCTCGTCCATGGGCCGTGGAAGGGCCCCACGATGCGCGGGTTCGCGTACACGGACATGTTCCCCCCTGCAGCACGCCTCCCCCTGATCGCGGGGACGAGGGTCCATTGGCCGACGCTCGGCGTGGGCGCGGTCGCGGCCCTTGTCGTGGGGTTCATCCTTTCCCGAACCCGGTTGGGGTACGAGGTGCGGGTCGTGGGGCAGAGCCCAGATGCCGCCCGCTACGCGGGGATCAGCTTCACCACGGTCCTCACCCTGGCGATGGTCATCTCCGGAGGGCTGGCCGCCCTCGCCGGGGTAGGAGAGGTGGCGGGGATCCACTGGCGCTTGCGCAGCCCGTCCCACATCTCGATGGGCTACGGGTACACGGCGATCATCGTCGCCTGGCTGGCCCGCGGGAGCCCATTTGCCGCGATCCTCACCGCGTTCTTGTTCGGACTCATCTTCGCTGCCGGTGATCTCATGAAGACCACGGTTGGGCTTCCGTTCCAGATCACAGGCGTGTTCAACGGGCTCATCCTGTTTTTCTTGATCGGAAGTGAAATGCTGATGTACTGGCGGGTGCGGCTCGCCCCGCGGGGGGAACGGTGGACTGGCAGAGCTGGCTCATCGGAACGGTAAGCCGGGCGCTGGCGTATGGGACGCCCCTCCTGTGGGGAACGCTTGGTGAGATCTACGCCGAGCGGGCCGGGGTGTCAAACCTGGGCGTGGAGGGGATGATGATCCTCGGCGCCTACGCTGGTTTCGCCGTGGCGCAGACCGTCGGCAACCCAGGGCTGGGCCTCCTCGCCGCGGGCGCTGTGGGGACCTTGGCCGCGCTGTGGCATGCGTTCCTCACCGTGACCCTCCGAGCGAACCAGTACGTGTCGGGGCTGGCCCTGACCATGTT
>DSBZ01000200.1 GCA_011057175.1 Candidatus Acetothermia bacterium | reverse complement strand
GCGGTGGACATGAAGGGGGCGATCGCCTCCCAGGTCGCTGCGGCGGCCGCGACGGCCAAGGAGATCCAGGGGACGCTCCTCCTCGCCTATGTCCCCCACGAGGAGACCGCAGAAGGGGTGGTCCTGGCGCGGGTATTGGATCAGGTGGGGAAGCCCGACCTCGTGGTGCTGGGTGAGCCCACCGACCTCCGCTTGGGGATCGGCCACCGCGGCCGGGCGGTGGTCCGGCTCGAGGCGCGAGGCCGGGCCTCCCACGCCGCGATGCCGGAGCTGGGCGACAACGCGATCGTGCGCATGGTGGAGACCCTCCCGTTCACATTCGACACCCTCCTCCCCGAGGATCCCCTCCTCGGCGAGGAGTCGGCAACGCCGATCGCAATTGGAACCTCGCCAGATGGGCCGGTCGTCCCCGAGCGGTGCTGGGTCCTCGTGGACCGGCGGGTGGGACGCGGGGAGACCCCGGAGTCCGTGCTCGCCGCCTACGAGGGGCTCGAGGTCGAGGCGCGGATCGAACGGGTCGAGCTCGTCTCTTACACCGGGGAGAAGTTCG
Organism: Candidatus Acetothermia bacterium; assembly: GCA_011057175.1. Lineage (GTDB taxonomy): Bacteria > Bipolaricaulota > Bipolaricaulia > Bipolaricaulales > Bipolaricaulaceae > Bipolaricaulis. The sequence goes on along the minus strand of DSBZ01000200.1, from coordinate 1,889 downwards.
GGGCCGAGCTGTTCTTTCCCGCGTGGTGGATGGACCCCGCGCACCCGTGGGCGGTGCGGGCCTGGGAGGGCTTGGGCTCCCCTCCGATGCGGGTGTGGCGGTTCTCGACGGATGGCGTGGAGTCCTGCGCCCGGCGCGGGATCCCCACCGTGGGCTATGGCCCAGGCGACGAGGCGCTCGCCCACCAAGCGAACGAGCGCCTGGCTGTGGCCGACCTGGAACGGGCGGCTCACGCCTGCCGCCGGATGCTGCGCTCGCTTCTCGGGCCGGGGAGCCCCGACACGAAGCCGGTTCCGACGGGACGCCGGGAGGAACGACGAGGCCGCAACAGGCGCCGCCGGTAGTGCTGACTCCACGCCCCACGGGCCGATGATCGAGGACGGGGGCCTTCCCGTGGGGGAAGAACCACCGGCGATCCCACCCCGCCGGAGGCCGTGGGTTCCCCTGTTCGTCCTCCTCCTCGCGGGAGCCCTCCTCGCCGTGTACATCCCGGGGCTGCTGCCCGAGGAGCGGACGGGATCCGGCACCGGCTTTGCGATCCGCGAGGGGGCGTACATCCTCACCGCGGCCCACGTGGTGCGGGGGGCGACGGAGATCGTCGTGCGTTGGGAAGGCCGCACCTACCGCGCGACGGCACTCGCCCTGAGCGTAGAGCACGACCTCGCCCTCCTCCTCGCGGAGGACGCTCCACCGATCCCCGCGGCCGTGTTGGCGAACGATCGGCCGAAGTTCAGGGATCAGGTCACGGCCGTGGGCCACCCCACCGGAGCCGCCCAACCGATCCCCCTCCTCACCCGCGTCAGCGGCGTCGGCTGGTGGGCGGTGGGGCCGGAAGGGGCCGTGTTGCGGGACCTCATCGCCACCCAGGATCCGTTCCGGCCCGGCTACAGCGGGGCCCCACTCGTGAACGAGGCGGGCCAGGTCGTGGGGATCGTCACAGGCAGCGTGACCTCGGCGAGCGGGCAGGAGTTCGGGTTCGCCGTGTCCATCCAGCGGGCCGTGGACTGGCTTGCGGGCCGCAGGCTGGCGTTGCCGCTCGGGTCGGAACGCCCCTCGTCCACGCTCCGCGAGGCCGAGATTCTCGCGCTCGTCGCCCCGTCGGTGGTCCGGATCGAGGCGCGGCTTCCCCGGGGCAGCCCGTAGCCCCCTACGTTAGGGCAGCGAGGATCGCCCGCGCGAACGCGGGCAGGTCGCTTGGGACGCGCGACGTGATCAGGTTCCCGTCGCGCACGACTTCCTCGTCGACCCACGTTGCGCCGGCGTTCTCGAGGTCGTCTCGGATCGCGGATACGCTCGTGACGTTCTTTCCCGCCACGACCCGCGCCGAACACAGCATCCATCCCCCGTGGCAGATCGCCGCCACCGGCTTGCCCGCGTGCGCCATCTCCCGCACGAACGAGACGAGGGCCGAGCTGCGGCGCATGTGGTCCGGGGCGTAGCCTCCGGGGATGACCACCGCGTCGAAATCCGCCGCCCGAACCTGAGCCGCGGCGAGCTCGGCCAGGGCGGGGTACCCGAGCTTGCTGCGGTAGTCCCTTGCCTCAGGCCCCACCGCGACGACCGTCGCCCCCTCCTCCTTCAGCCGAAGGTACGGGTACCAGAACTCGAGCTCCTGGTACATGTCCGCCACCAACACCGCGACGCGCTTCCCGTACAGGCTCAATCTTCCCTCCTTCACCGTACCCGCCACACTTCCTCCTGGCCGACGTAGGCCCGGCCGGTCGCGGCCCGGCGCAGGCGGTCCATGATCGCCACCCCGAGGCCCTCCTCCGGGACCGGCTCGGCGACGATCGCGGCGAGACCGGCCCGATCGAGCCGGTCCAGCGCCGCGAACAGGCGCGCCCCCGCCTCCACGAGGTCCCCGCGGGGGGAGAGGACCTCCACCCGCG
>DSBZ01000105.1 GCA_011057175.1 Candidatus Acetothermia bacterium | reverse complement strand
CTCAAGTGAGCGCGGCCCAGTCGGTCCCTCAATCTGCGCCAGTTCTTCCTGTCGGTGATGAGTTGGTGGATGATGAACTGAACAGCATCGTCGGTGAATCGTTCGTAGCGGACATCCTGTGGGGGCTGGTCTGGGAGTCGTCGCAGGGTATCTTACGGCTTGGAGTGGTGCTTCTCTCGACGTCTCGGTTGCCGTTGGACTCGTTACGTTTATTGGCTTTCTGGCGGGCCGCCGGCCTGGGACTTGGAGCTTGTTCTTCTTCCCGGTGGAGCGCTGGCGGCCGGAGGTGTACTGGCGCAAGATCCCTGGTGGATGGGAGGCCCCGTGTATATGCTAACGACATCTAGGCTTCTGAGATGGGGCCTCCTGCTACCGCTTATACTTCTCCCTCTTTCGCGGCTGGAACAACGAAAATGGTGGCAGCATCTGGTTCTGCCGGTCGGCGGCTATCTCGTAGTGGTGCTTGGGACCCTAGCCGGGTGGAAACTGACGCGTCTGGCGGAAAGAGCGGGCTCGGTTGCCAGGTTCGTCACGCGAGCACTGGTTGGGACGACCATGCTTCTCACTATATTCGTCCTGGCGTGGGTCGCCACGCTGTCTACAGGCAGGGAGTTTGTCTGGAGATGGGAACTATTCGCGGTGGCTGTGGTTTTCGGCGTGTCCTATGCGCTTCCGCCGAGTAGATGGCTACAAAAGGGCCAGCAGAAAGGTCATGATAGAAGGCAAGCTTAGTCGTTGGGGGTGACTTGACAGGGGGGCAGCGCCCTATAATCGTGGTCATCATCACAGGAGGCGGTGGAGATCGCAAGGTGGATGGTGGTAGGTGCGGTAGGACGTGCTGCTTTTGACCTGTTTGGGCAAGCTGTTAAGGGAGGGGAGGTCGGGTCGACGGAGTTGGCCCAAGCTCAACGCTACCTGAAGGCTGCCCCTAAGGCGGATGACGTTCTGACCAGGGCGACGGCGATCGCCAGACGGGCGCTTGCACGTGTGGCGCATCAAGTCCTAGACCCCGCGAGTTTCTGCGCGGTGTTCGCGGGTGCAGTCAACGGGTCCAGGACGCTCTAGGGGTGCACTGATGGAGGCCGTGGTCGCCCAGGACTTGAGCGTGACTTACCCTGGGGGTACGAGGGCACTGGACAAGGTGTCGTTCGCCGTGGACGAAGGCTCGATCACGGCGTATCTCGGCCCGAACGGAGCGGGCAAGACCACCACGATCAACGTGCTCACCACAGCGCTGCCGCCCACCGAAGGGGAGGCTTGGGTGTGCGGCCACAGCGTGCGGACGGAGAAGGACGCGATCCGCAGGCTGATCGGGGTAGCCACCCAGGACGTGATCGTGGATCCCCTCCTCTCCCCGCTAGGGAACCTGCGCTTCTTCGCGGCGATCTTCGGCGTCCCTAGGCGCGAGCGGCGGGCGCTCATCGCCGAGTTGCTCGAGAGGTTCGACCTCCTCCCCAAGGCCCAAGCAACGGTGATGACACTTTCGGGAGGCCAGCAAAAGAGGCTTCAACTCGCGATCGCCCTGTTGCGCCGGCCGAGGGTGCTTTTCCTCGATGAGCCCACTCAGGGTCTCGACCCGGTGGGCAAGGAGGTTCTGTTTGGATACCTGCGGCAACTGCGCGATTCTGGGGTGACCATCTTCTACTCCTCCAACGAGATGGAACACCTAGAGAAGGTGTGCGATCGGGTGCTATTCCTCTTCCGGGGAAGGCTGATCGCCGAGGGACCCATGGAGGAGTTCGTCCGGAGGTTTGGGGGCGGTGACATCGTCGTTTTGGAACACGAGGGAGATCTGTCCGCGGAGGCCCTGGGGACGCTCGGCCGGGTGGGGAAGGTACAGAGCACCGAGCCCCTCACGCTGGCTGTGGAGGACGCCCGCGCGGCCCTTCCTGCCGTGATCGGGGTCCTGACCCGGCATGGGGTCGACGTGCGCGGCGTGGACATCCGGAGACCCAGCCTGAACGACGCTTTTCTCTCTTTGGTACAGGAGGGCCACGATGGAGGCCGTTAGAGCGCTGATGACAAGGGAGCTCAGCCGCCTGACCAGGAGCAAGGCCTGGCTGGTGATGACCCTCGTGCAGCCCGCGGCCTATCTCGGCCTATTTGCGGTCGCCCTGTCGAGGCAAGTCGGCCTGGTGACGTTCGAGGGGCAAGCGCTGTCCTACGTCCTCTTCGTACTGCCGGGGCTCATGGCGCTGCAAACGTATCAGTTGTTCCACGTCTTGGTTTCCCTGGCCTCGCTGGACCGCCGGGTGGGGGTGTTCTCGCTGGTGATGCTCGCCGGGACCTCTCCGGGAGCGTACGTGGCCTCGGGGGTGCTGGTCAACGGGGTAGTGGCCGGGCTGCAGGCCCTGCTGGTGCTCGGGCTGGGGATGGCGCTTGTCGGTCGCTTCCCCGTGGTCGTCGGGTCTTTCGGGGCTCTCGCCGTCCGCGCAGGAGTGGCCCTGATAGCG
>DSBZ01000177.1 GCA_011057175.1 Candidatus Acetothermia bacterium | reverse complement strand
CTTCTGCTTCGCTGAGGCCCGGCGCAGGAGATGGGATACGCGCAGCTCGGAAATTGAGGAAAGAGCTGTCTCGGAGGCGGAGAAGAGTCCTGATAACAAGAGAAGAAGAAAGAGTATAACACTTTGCGACTCCGTAGTCACCTCTTCATCACCTCAACGGCATTATAGTCTAGCTTCTGCGCCGGCTTCGTCGCGTTCTGCTCGGGGCGTTGTGATCCGGGTCCGTGGGCCGTAGACTCTCCCTCGTGTTCGAGTCCCTGAGCGAGCGGCTATCTCAGGCGTTCCGGAAGCTCCGCGCGCCGGGGCGGCTCACTCCAGCTGATGTTCAAGCCGGGCTGCGCGAAATCCGCCAGGCCCTCCTCGCCGCGGATGTGCACTACGGGGTGGTGCGGGAGATCCTGGCGCGGGTCGAGGCACGCGCGGTGGGGGAGAGGGTGGTGGAATCGCTCCTCCCCGCCGAGCAGCTGTTGGGGATCGTGCGGAGCGAGGTGGCCCGGGCGATGGGGGGGGAGGTGGCCAGGCTTCGCCTCTCCGGTCGGCCGGCGATCGTCCTCCTCGTGGGGCCGGCCGGGTCGGGGAAGACGACGACCGCGGGCAAGGTCGCCCGCCATCTCCTGCGCAAGGGGCGGAAGCCCATCCTGGTGTGTGCTGACCCGCAGCGTCCCGCAGCCGCCGACCAGCTCTCGACCCTCGCTTCCCGCCTTGAGATCCCGTTCCTGTCGGCGGCCGGATCTCCGCGGGCGGATGTGGAGCGCGCGGCGGAGGCGGCGCGGCGTGAGCTGCGCGATGTGCTCGTTGTGGATACACCGGGCCCCCCTCCCGGCGTGGCCCCGCCCCCGTTCGTGGGGGAGATCGTGGCCGCGGCGGGGCCGAGCGATGTCCTCCTTGTCCTCGATGCGCTCGTGGGCCAGGAGGCGGTGCGGATGGGAGAGGCGTTCGTGCCGGTTGGGATCACGGGTCTCGTCCTCACCAAGCTCGACGGGGACGCCCGCGGGGGGGCGGCCCTCTCGCTCCCGAGCCGGCTTGCGCGCCCGGTCGTGTTCGTGGGGGTCGGGGAGAGGCTCGATGACCTCGAGCCGTTCGACCCTGGGCGGATGGCGGACCGGATCCTGGGGTTCGGCGACCTCGCGGGGCTGGCGGAGAAACTCGAGCAGGCAGGGGGGGAGAGGGTGGCGGCCGTGGCGGCGCGGGTGCGCGAGGGTTCGTTCACCCTCGAGGACTTCCTGACCCAGATCGAGGCGATGAGCCGCGCCGGTCCGTTGGACCAGCTCCTTTCCCGGGTCCCCGGACTGGGGAAGTTCGCCCAGGGCGTGGAGATCGAGGACGAGTTTCGGCGCACGCGGGCCATCATCCAGTCGATGACGGTTGAGGAGCGGCGCGACCCTCATATAATCGGGGCCAGCCGGAAGCGGCGGATCGCCCGTGGCTCGGGAACCACCGTTCAGGAAGTGAACCAACTTCTGTCCCAATACGAGCAGGCGCGGCGACTCGTGCGCGGGTTCGGGAAAAGGCGGCTGCCCCCCGGGTGGGGCGGAGGCCGACAGGTGGCGAGGTGATGGGATGGTCAAGATCAGGCTCATGCGGGTGGGCAAGCGGAAGCAGCCCAGCTACCGGATCGTGGTGATGGAAGGGACGAACAAGCAAGGGGGCCGGGCGGTGGCCACGATCGGTCACTACAACCCGCTCGCCGAGCCTGCGGAGGTCACGGTGGACATCGGGGCCGCCCTGTCCTGGCTCAACCGAGGGGCCCAGCCGTCGCCGGCCGCGCGGCGCATCCTGGCCAGAAGCGGCGTCCTCGAAGCGTTCCACGAGGTCCGCTCCCGGCGGGGGGGGGCAGGCGAAGGGGATGCTGGCTGATCTCGCGCGGTACCTCCTCCGCGCGGTGGCCTCGCGGCCGGGCGAGGTCCAGGTGGAGCACATCCAATCCGGCCCTGTGGACCTCTTGTTCCTCCGCGTCCCTGGCCGTGAGAGGGACGCCCTCACCTCCCGCGATCGGGAGGCGCTCTGTCGGGTCATCGAGACGATGGGGGGGAAGGCGGGGCGGACCGTGATCGTGGACTGGCGATGAGGTTCGATCTCGTCACCCTTCACCCGGAGATCCTCGTCCCGTTCGCCTCTGAGGGGATCATCCGTGGGGCTCAGGACAAGGGGTTGATCCAGATTCACCTCCACGACGTGCGGCTGTTCTCCCCAGACGACGGGGGGATCGTGGACGATCGGCCGTTCGGGGGTGGGGCGGGGATGGTGATGCGCCCGGAGCCGTTTGGGAAAGCGATTGAGGCGATCAGCCGCCAAGTCGGGAAGCGACCCTACGTGGTGCTCCTCTCCGCCCAGGGCGTGTTGTTCACCCAGGGGCTCGCCAAGGAGCTCGCGCGCCAGCCGGCGGTGGCCCTCCTCTGTGGCAGGTACGAGGGGGTAGACGAGCGGATCGCGGGTCTCTCCGACCTCGAGCTTTCGATCGG
>DSBZ01000178.1 GCA_011057175.1 Candidatus Acetothermia bacterium | reverse complement strand
TCCGCGATCCAGAGGGCAACCTGATCAACTTCTACAGCCGACTGTAGAACTCCAGCCACGGTGGTGGACATGGCTGGGTACACAACGCTTGGGGGACGGTAGCCTCGGCCGCGGGCGATCCTTGGGACGAGGCCCAGATCCGAAAGGTGCTCACCTTGCGAGGGTTTGAAGCACTCGCGTCCTTGGCTTAGGGTGGGGAGGTCACCAGCGATTCGGGGCGGCTTCGCCGGATGATGTCGGCTTGGGACGCGGCCAGGGACAGGGCGCAGGAGCTGCAGGCCAGGCTCGAACGGTTCGCCGACGCGCGGCTGCTCGAGGAGGCCGCTGCTCGCGCGGAGGCGGCGCTTCCTGCGCACGCGGTTCTCAAGCCCAGTGTCTAGTTCGTCTTGGACGGCCGCAGCCCGGCGTACGCCATCGGGAGCGCCATCGTCGTGGATGTCCTTCCGGTGCAAAGCGAACGCGTGCTCGTCGCGGAACTGGCTCACGAGATGCACCACATCGGCCTGAACTCGGTGTTGGCCGAGTCAGGTGGGGATGATCCCGCGGAAGCACAAGCTTGGTCGCTGCTGCGCAGCATTGTCCTCGAGGGGAGCGCGGTGACCTTGGTGGGCGGGAGGCGCTGTACCGTGTTGGCGGCCATCTCATCTCTGTGTTGATGGCTGCACATGGTGAGGAATGGGTGATCGAGCACTTGCCTTATCCGGGCCTTCTGCTCGCCCGCTACCAGAGGGAGACCACGGGTACCCCGCTGCGCTTCGACAGTCCCATCGTTGACGCTTGGCGCGGCGAACTCGAAGCGCGCGGACGGTGACAACGGATCCAAGGGCTGCGGGGGGCCAGATGGGAGATCGCAGGGCGCTGACCCACACCCCGCGGTGCCCAGCCGGCGGGACCTCCGGGGCCCAAGAGCTGTCTCGCGGCTACCTGGTCTGGAATGGGGGCGCAAAGCGGGTTGATCGCGGGCGGGGCGGGCGGTACGCTGGATCGGGATTCTCTCCGCATGCGGCGGAGCCGGGGCGCACCGCCCCGAGACGCCTGAGGAGGTGACGGATCGTGGGAAGGGTGATCATCGTCTCGAACCGGCTCCCGATGACGGTGAGGACGACCGAGGCCGGCCTCGAGTTCGTCCCCAGCGTGGGGGGACTCGCCACGGGCCTCGCGGCGGTCCATTCCGGGGGCAGCGGGGCGTGGGTCGGCTGGCCGGGGATCCCCGCCGAGGACCTGCGGGGACGGGAAGACGCCCTCGCCCGCGGCCTGGGGGAGCACGGGTGCGTCCCGGTCCCCCTCTCCGGGCGCGACGTGCGCGCCTACTACGGCGGGTTCAGCAACCGCACGATCTGGCCCCTCTTCCACTACTTCACGCAGCACACAACCTACGATCGGCGCCACTGGGAAGCGTACCGCGAGGTCAACGAGCGGTTCGCCGCCGCCGTGGCCGAGGTCGCCGCATCGGGGGACACGATCTGGGTCCACGACTACCACCTCATGCTCGCCCCGCGCCTGATCCGGGACCGCCTTCCCGATGCGCGGATCGGGTTTTTCCTCCACGTCCCGTTCCCGTCCCATGAGGTGTTCCGCCTCCTCCCGTGGCGGCGGGAGATCCTGGAGGGGCTCCTCGGCGCGGACCTCCTCGGGTTCCACACCTACGACTACGTCGGGCACTTCCTCGATACGGTGCACGCCCTGCTCGGCCGCTCCCACGCCTTCGGGGACGTGGAGCACGGCGGGCGCGTGGTGCGGGTGGAGGCGTTCCCGATGGGGATCGACTACGGCCGGTTCCGGGCGGCGGCGCAGTCGCCGGCCACCGCCCGCGAGGTGGCCCGCCTGAAGAGGCACCTCGGGACGAGGAAGCTCATCCTGTCCGTGGACCGCCTGGACTACACGAAGGGCATTCTGGAGCGCCTGAGCGCGTTCGAGTTGTTTCTGGGCGAGTACCCGCGGTGGCGGGAGAGGGTGACGCTCGTCCTCCTCCTCGTCCCGTCGCGGACCCGGGTTGAGGAGTACCGGGCCCTGAAGCGGTCGATCGACGAGCGGATCGGGCACATCAACGGCAAGCACGGCACGGTGGGCTGGGCCCCGGTGGTGTACATGTACCGCAGCGTCCCGTTCGAGCGCCTGGTCGCCCTGTACCGGGCGGCGGACGTGGCGCTCGTGACCCCGCTCCGCGACGGGATGAACCTCGTGGCCAAGGAGTACGTGGCGAGCAAGGGGGATGGGGAGGGGGTCCTCATCCTGAGCGAGTTCGCCGGCGCGGCGCAGGAGTTGGGGGAGGCCGTGGTGGTGAACCCCAACGATGTGGCGGAGACGGCCCGCGCGATCGGGCACGCCCTGGAGATGCCGGCCCGGGAGCAGGGGGAGCGGATGGCGGCGATGCGCGCCCGGGTGGCGGCGTACGACGTGCGAAGGTGGGCCGAGGACTTCCTCTCCGAGCTCATGGGCCCCCACCGCGCCCCGTCCACCCC
>DSBZ01000136.1 GCA_011057175.1 Candidatus Acetothermia bacterium | reverse complement strand
CGTTGGGCCCCCCTTCCCCCTTCGCTGTGCCGGAACGCCCCCGGGCACTCGGCCGCAGGTGTTCAAAGTCGGGGCTGGCCCACGATGGAGGAGGCGGGGGAGGGGCTGGGAAAGCCCCTCCCCCGAGGGAGGCTGGCCCTCGCTAGGGGCAGTTCCCGACGCAGAGTTGGAGCTTGAAATGCCACTGCCCGTCCGCGCCCAGATACCAGCACCAACCCGGCCCGCTCGGGCAGTCGCCGACGAAGAACGTCCAGCCCCCGGAGGACAGGCTGAAGAACCATCCCATGCCCGGGGTCACATACATGAACCCCGAGCAGGGCGGACAGGGGGTGATGCCCCAGCACGGCGGGCATGGCGAGTAGCCGGGAGCCCAGACAGCCACGATCTCGAACGTGGTCCACGCTGTGACACAACAACCGCAGCTCGGCTCGGGCACGAGGCCGAGCACCGCCGCCCGGCCGGATTCGGGGTCCGGGCCGAGGAGGGGGTAGGGATCGGAGTACGTCCCCGTCGGTACAGGGAGGGGCCGCGTGCAGGCGACGAGCTGGAGCGTCTCCGTGCCGGTGGGAGCGGCTACCCGGAGCTGGTACGTCGACTGATCGGGAAGGACATGGGTCCCGGCCTGACGGTACGCATTCGGCGACCAGAAGTTGGGGAAGATGAGCCGCACCAGGCCCGTGGGCTCGATATCGAAGATGTACACGTAGGCGGCTTGGGAGATGGAGAAGTAGATCCGCGCTGTCTCCCCGATCGTGTACTGGGGTCTCTCCGTCCAGATCGAAGCCGAGAGGCCGGGAACGGGTGTGGGGACCAGTCCCAGGGGCGACGGCCCCGACTGGGCCAACCCGACGGTGACCCCGGCGAGAACCGATAGAAGGAGCCATCTGCGCATCTCGATCACCTCTACCCGATATACACGCCCTGCCCGGGCGAGGTTCGCTGGCTCGCCTGAGAGGGGGGGGCTATCATTCCCGCATGACGCGGGGCAAACGGCTTGGGATCCGACGGATCACCGGAGAACGCCTGCGGCGGGCGGTGACCGCCGGGGCGCGGAGGGTGGTCGCCCAGGCTGATTATCTTGACCAGATCAACGTTTTCCCCGTCGCCGACTTCGACACAGGCAAGAACCTCGCCGCGACGATGGGGACAATCCTCCACGTCCCCCAACGGCCCCCCTGGCAGCTGGTGGGGGACGCGGCCCGGGAACTGGCCACCGCCGCCCTGCGCGGGGCCCGCGGCAACTCGGGCGTCATCTTCGCCCAGTTCTTCCACGGGCTCGCGGAAGGCCTGGCGGGGGCGAGGTTCGCTGACGCACGGCTCTTCTCCGAGGCCCTCGCCCGAGCTGCGACCCGCTCCCGTCAGACGGTGGCCGAGCCGAAGGAGGGGACGATCCTCACCGCCATCGCTGCCTTTTCGAGCCGCGTGGAGGAGCTCGCTCGTGACACGGAGGACTTCATCCTTCTCATGCAGAAGGGGCTTGGTGCGGCGGAGCTGGCGCTTGTGGAAACCCGCGCCACTCTTCCCGTCCTCCGCGACGCCGGCGTCGTCGATGCGGGGGCACTGGGGTTCGTGCGGTTCGTGGAGGGGATCGTCCACTACATCGCTACCGGAAGGATGGAGGAGGTATCCCTTGTTGGGGTGAACCCTCCCCTCGACCGACCGAACGTGAGCTACGACCCGGAGTCGATCGCGTTCCGGTACTGCACGGAATGCGTCGTGGAGGGCTACGGGATGGAGTCAGAGGCGGTCGGGAGGGTCCTCGCGTCGCTCGGGGACTCGGTGGTGGTCGCCGGGTCGCCGGAGGTCCTCCACCTGCACGTCCATACGAACACGCCGGCCCGGGTGCGGGAGTTGGCCGCCGCATTCGGGACCGTGGCCGAGGAGAAGGTGGACGACATGTGGATCCAACACGCGGCGGTGGCAGAGCCCGCCAAGGCCGGACCGGCCCTTGTCGTGGATACGTCGTGCGATCTCCCGGAGTTCCTCATGACCCGCCACCGGATCGCCGTCGTCCCGGTGCGGGTCCGCGTGGGGACGGACGAGTTCCGGGACCGAACCGAACTCACTGTGCGCGGGTTCTACGAGCGGGTGCAGTCCGGTGCGGAAACGAGCACCTCCCAACCCCCGCCGGCGGACTTCCTGGACGCGTTCGTGCACCTCGGGCGTCGGTTCTCAAGCATCCTCGCCCTCGTTCTGGCCAAGGACTTGTCCGGGACGTGGAATTCTGCCTGCCAAGCGGCCCGGGAGGCGGCGGGGACCGGGTGCGAGATCGAGGTGGTGGACTCGGGGACCCTTTCTGGGGGGTTGGGGCTCGTGGCGTGGGCGGTGGCACGGGGGATGGACGCAGGCCTCCGCCTGCGCGAGGCGGTGCAATTGGCGCGGGAAGCGGCGAAGCGGGTCGTGTTCTGGGCAGCGCTGCCCGATCTCCGGTCCCTGGCGCGATCAGGACGGGCCCCATGGGCGGT
>DSBZ01000194.1 GCA_011057175.1 Candidatus Acetothermia bacterium | reverse complement strand
GTGGGAATACGGTCGTACCCGTGCAGACGAGCCACCTCCTCGATGAGGTCGATCTCCCGCGCGAGGTCCTGCCGGAAGGGCGGGATCGAAACCTCCCACCCCCCCTCCTGGTCGCGCATGATGAGCCCGAGGTGGGTGAGGCCATCCCTGACCTCGGCCGGCGGGACCTCGACTCCGAGGACCTCCGCCACACGTCGCTGGCGGAGGGGGATCACGCGGGCCCTCGGGGCGGCGGGGAAGTTGTCCACCTCGCCGCGGGCGATGCGCACGGGGGCGTAGCGGGCGAGGAGGGTCAAGCAGCGGCGGGACGCGAGGTCCGCCGCCTGGGGGGACAAGCCCCGCTCGAAGCGCAGGCTCGCCTCGGTGCGCAACCCGACCGTCCGCGCCGACCGCCGCACCCGAGCCGGGGAAAACGCTGCTGCCTCGAGGAGGACAGCGTGGGTGTCGGGACCCACCTCGGTCTCCGCCCCTCCCATTACCCCTGCCACTGCCACCGGCCGTTGCGCGTCGGCGATCACGAGCACCTCAGGGGAGAGGTCCCGCTCCACCCCATCCAGGGTCCGGATCCGCTCCCCGGGCCTCCCTCTCCGCACGACGATCCGCCCCTCGGCGAGCTTCGCGTGGTCGAACGCGTGGAGGGGGTGCCCCAGCTCGAGGAGGACGTAGTTCGTGACATCCACCACGAGTGACAGCGGCCGCATCCCGGCCTTGAGGAGCCGGGCCTCGATCGGGAGTGGAGACGGGCGATCAGCGATCCCCTGGACGACGCGCGCCACGTAGCGGGGGCAGTCCGCCGGGTCCTCGATCTCGACGGCGGTGAGGGTGGTCGCAGCGGGGTCCGCCTCGGGGTACGAGATCGCCGGCTCGCGGAGCGGGGCTCGGTACAGGGCGGAGATCTCGCGGGCGATCCCCAGGATGCCGAGGAGGTCGGGGCGGTTGGATGTGATCTTCAGGGAGAGGAGGGTGTCCGGGAACCCGATCAGGGGTGCCAGCTCCGCCCCCACCGGAAGGTCCGCGGGGAGGGCCCACACCCCGGCTGATCTCGCCTCCAGGCCCAGCTCCTTCCGGGAGAGGAGCATCCCCGCGCTCTTCACGCTCCGGATCGTGGCCACGGACACCTCCCCCCCCCGAAGGCATGCCTCCGGGAGGGCGAGAGGGAAGAGGCCTCCTTCTCGTACGTTGTCGGCACCGCATACCACCGTCCGGTGGCCCTTGCCCGTCTCGACCTGGCACACGGAGAGGTTCCCCGCCTTCGGGTGGGGTTCGACCGACGCCACCCGGGCCACGACCACCCCTTCCGCGACGAGGTGCTCGATCCTTTCCACCTCGAGCCCGGCCAACGTCAGTCGCTCGGCGAGGGCCCCGACCGGGATCTCCGGGAGGTCCACGTACTCGGAAAGCCAGTTCAGGGATGCCCGCACTGCTCCTCCTCTCCCTACCGACCGAGGATGCCGAAGTAGAGGACGCCGTTCCCGCTGGGGAGCAGGGGCCAGCCGATCCCCACCACCACCGTGAACCCGACGAGTCCCCCCAACGCTTCGACCTGGATCGCCGCCTCGCCACCGGCCTCGATGTAGGACGGGATTATCTCCTCTCGTTCCCCTTCCTTCCACAGGCGGGCGAGCGAGGCGTAGAGGCGGGGACGGACCTCGGTCACGAGCGCTGCTCCGCCGAGGGAGTAGTCAGGCCGGAGCGGCGGGAGCCAGATCCCCAGGGAGGCGAAGAGCTTCCGCTCCCCCTGGGGGAGGTCGGGGAGCGGCTTCGTCCGGAACTCGGTCAGGGTGGGCAGGAACCGTGGGGCCATCCCTGGGCTGGTCACGCCCGCCCCTCCGGTCAGGGTGAGGTAGGCGTGGGGGGCGATCCCGAAGAGCTCGGTGTGGCGGGCCTCGGCCCGCCACCCTGTCGGGGGAACCCAGAGGAAGGATAGCCCTCCGCTGTGGGCCCGGGTGAGGGATTCGCCCCATCCGAGATCGGCCCCGAACGTCCACTCCGGCTGGCGGGCCACGATGAGGGTGAGGTCCCCCACCGCTTCCCAATACGTCCCCGCGGATCCGAGGCGGGGCATCGCCCACAGGTAGCGGGTGAGGGACAGGGCCCCCACCAGGGTTTCCCCCACCGCAGCCCATCCCGCCAGCGCCCACTCCCGGCCGTAGCGGACCCAGCCGCTCACCGCCATCTCCCCGGGGTAGACCCCCCATCCGAAGCGGTTGAGGTAGCGGATCGTCATCCCCTCCGAGGCGAGGTCGGGCTCGATGAGGTATGCGTCGAGGGGCACTTCGTTCCGGTCGAGGGCCACGACGAACTTCCGCGGCCAGGTATTGTTGAGCCGGTCCGTGTCGAGCGCGCGGTGGTCGGGATCGACCACGGCCTCGCGGACCGCGAACGGTGTGCGGAACTCGATGGTGGCGCTTGTGCTCTCCGCCCACCAGATCTGGGACGCGCGCTCTCCCGCCCCACCCCGGACCTCCACGACCACGGGCATCGCCCC
>DSBZ01000251.1 GCA_011057175.1 Candidatus Acetothermia bacterium | reverse complement strand
CGGGGATATCCCATCGGAACTCCCGCCGTTCGCGCTCGTACTCCTCGCGTGTGAAGACCATGAACTCACTCCTTTGCCGACCTCGGCGTTGTTGGCTACTGTTATAGCATGCACGGGGATGGACACGCAACCGAGCGGCGGGCGATCGTCGTCCTGCCCCCGGGAGCGGCGCGCCGGCTCATCGCGCGGGGGTGGCGAGGCTCCCCACCGTGCAACGCGCGCTCCGGGAAGGGCTCGTCGTCGTCACCCTCGGAACGACAAACGCCTACGTGGCCGAGGAGCTCCTCGGAAACCCGATCGAGCGGGAACGGTTCTGCGCCGGCTACATCGGTGAGGACCTCACCCGGCTCCCCGTCGAACGGCAGGCGAAACCCCTCGTCCTGCGGCGGGGGGAGCCGGTGGAGCTCTCCCCCGACGAGACCCTGGCCGAGCTCAAGGCCGGTGACGTCCTCGTCAAGGGCGCCAACGTCCTCGACCCGTCAGGCGTGTGTGGGGTGTTCATGGCCTCCCCGGCCGGGGGGACGGTGGGCAAGTTCGCCCTCCCCGCCGTCGCCCGGGGCGTGGAGATCGTGATCCCCATCTCGCGCGCGAAGTGCATCCACGGCTCCGTGGCCGCGCTCGCCCGCGAGGTCGGGATCGAGAGGGTGGACGCGGCCACCGGATCGGCGGTTGGGTTGTGCCCGCTCGTGGGGACGGTGGTGACCGAGGTCGAGGCGGTGGCGCTCCTGTACGGGGTCCGGGCCGAGCATCTCGCGAGCGAGGGGGTCGGGCGAGGGACGGGGGCGGTGACCCTCCTCCTCATGGGCGGGGAAGCGGACGTGGGAAAGGCGTTCGCGGAGCTGTCCGCCCTCGCCCCGACCGAGCCGCCGCCCACGGTGGGATGAAGGCGATCCTCCATCCGGCTGAGGCGAAGCTCGTCCGCGAGCGGTCGCGGTTCCTCGCCTACGCCTGCCCCGTAGCGACGCCGGAGGAGGCCGAGGCGGTCCTGAGTCGACTTCGCAGGGAGCACCACGCAGCGCGGCACATCCCCTACGCGTACCGCCTCCACTCCGGCGAGGGACGAGCGAGCGACGACGGCGAGCCGTCCGGCTCAGCAGGGCGACCGATCCTGAGCGTGATCGAGGGCGAGGACCTTGGCGACGTCCTCGTCGCCGTGGTCCGTTACTTCGGCGGGGTCAAGCTCGGGGTGGGGGGCCTCGCCCGAGCGTACCGGGACGCCGCCCGGGAGGCCCTGGTCGCGGCGGGCAGCCGTCCCGTCGTCCCGGAGAAGCGGCTCGTCGTAGCCGCTGACCCAGGAAGGGTCGGGGCGCTCCTCTCCCTCGCCCTCAAGCACGAGGCACGCATCCTCTCCCAGCAGTTCCGTGGCCGGGCGGAGGTGGAGCTCGTCCTCCCCGAAGCGAACGTTGGGCCATTTGAGGCCGCGGTCGCCCCGTGGTGCGAGGTGAGGGAGGCCGGCAATGGTTGAGTTCGTGGAGGGCCCGATCGTCGAAGTGGGGGAGGAGTCCCTTGTCCTCGCGTTGGGCGGGCTCGGCGTGCGGATCGCTGTCCCGGCCCGGACCGTGGCGAGCCTCGCGGGGAGCGACGCCGCCAAGCTGTTCACCCACCTCGTCCTCCGCGAGGATGGGGTGGAACTGTGGGGGTTCGCGACGCGGGAGGAACGGGAGATGTTCGTGGCCCTCCTCTCCGTTCCCCAGGTTGGACCGAAGCTCGCGTTCCGGTTGGTGACGGCCCTGCCCCCGGCTGAGCTCGCGGCTGCGGTCCAGCGGGGGGATCTCTCGCTCCTCGACGGGGTGAAGGGGATCGGGCGCCGCACCGCGCAGCGGGTGATGGTCGAGCTGTCGGGGAAGCTCGCCCAGTGGGCCCCCCCCGCTCCCTCACCGCGGGGGGAAAAGGCCGCGGTGGTGGTGAAGGCCCTCACCTCGAAGGTCCTCGGGTTCCCGGCGGCGGAGGCACGTCGGGCCGTGGAGAAGCTCCTCCGGGAGTCCCCGGACGCACCGATCGAGGACCTCATCCGCCGGGCCCTGACCCTCCTCGCCAAGGGGTGAACTCAAGATGCGGGTGTTGGGGCTCGACATCGGGGATCGGCGGGTGGGGATCGCCGTCTCCGACGAGACGGGGACGATCGCGGGTCCCCACGGGGTCTACACTCGGCGGTCACTTCCCGAAGACGCAGCCCACCTCGCGGGGCTCGCCCAGAAGCTCAAGGCGGAGGCGATCGTGGTCGGGCTCCCCCTGAACATGGACGGCACCGAGGGCGAGCAGGCGCGGAGGACCCGTGGCCTCGCCCAAGCCGTGGCCGAGGAAGCGAGGCTTCCCGTGCACTACGTGGACGAACGTCTGACGTCCGCCGAAGCGAACCGGGCGATGATCGAGGGGGGGTTGTCGCGGAGAGCCCGTAGAGAGCAATCCGATGCGCTCTCCGCCGTGCTCATCCTCCAGGCGTGGCTCGACCGCACGAAAGCGCCCGCGTGACAATGGCCGTCGGCCCCAGAT
>DSBZ01000103.1 GCA_011057175.1 Candidatus Acetothermia bacterium | reverse complement strand
TGGGGGAGGCCGCTTTCGCGCACGATCCTCGCGCAGCGGGCGACGTAGCTCGACAGCGACTCCCCGGCGCCGATCGGCACGGTGGAGAACTCGCAGACGATCATCCTGCACCTCGCACCTGGACCCGGGCGAACTTGGCGGGCGACGTCCCATGCCCGACTTGCATCGTCTGTCCCGGCTCCCCTTTTCCGCAGTTGGGGACGCCCCACATGTGCCACTCCTCCGGCCCGGCGATGGCCACGCACGACGCCCAGAACTGGGGGGTGATCCCGGTGTAGAGGGGGTTCTTCAGGATGCGGATCTTCCGCCCGTCCACGATCTCCCATGCGATCTCCGTCCCGAACTGGAAGTTCACCCGCCGATCGTCGATCGACCACGATTTGTTCGTTTCGAAGTAGATCCCGTGCTTCGTGTCCCGGATGAGATCGTCGAGCGTGCCCTCGCCGGGGAGGAGATTGATGTTCGTCATCCGGACGAGGGGGATCCGCGCCCAGCTCGCGGCCCGCGCTGCCCCGCCGCTGCGGCGGGCCCCGAGCTTGGGGGCTGTCTCCCGGGAGGTGAGGTAACCCACGAACAGGCCTTCCTTCACAAGGTCCACCCGCTGGGAGGGGACGCCCTCGTCGTCGTACCCGAACGACCCGAGCGCCCCGGGGACCGTCGCGTCGGCCACGATGCTCACGAGGTCGGACCCGTAGCGAAAGGTCCCCCGCTTGTCCAGGGAGAGGAAGCTCCCTCCCGCGTAGGAGAGCTCCGTCCCCAGCACTCGATCGAGCTCCGTGGGGTGGCCCACCGATTCGTGAACCTGGAGCGCGAGCTGCGATCCCTCGAGGATGATGTCGAACACGCCCGTTGGGCAGACGGGGGCGGAGAGGAGGGCGGCCGCTTCCTCCCCGACCCGGGAAGCGTGGCCGAGGAGGTCGAGCCCTTCGATGAACTCGTAGCCCGCGCTCGCATAGTTCCCCCCGAACGCGCACGGGTACGAGCGCCGCTGGAACTCGCCCCCTTTTGCAGCGTAGGCCTCGATTCCCGCCCCACAGCTGGTGAGCGACTGCTGGATCAGGCTCCCCGTGGTGTTGCCGAAGACCTTGTCCACCCTCCACGCGGCGATTGACCCCTTGGCCATCGCCACTCCCTGGACGGCGAGGATCCGCGCGGCGCACGCGAACAGGAGGTCGAGCTTTTCCGTGAGGGGCACTGCAAGCGGATCGCGCCTGTAGGAGGTGGCGAACGTGGCGCGGTGGGCCGGCTCGGGAGCGAGCTCCACCCGCTCCCGTTGCACGCGCGCCGTGGCTTGGGCGATGGCGAAGGCGGATTCCGCTGCGCGCGCGATCGCTGCCTTGCCTGTGTCGCCCGTAGCGGCGAACCCCCACGCTCCCTTGTGGAGGACCCGGATCCCGATCCCGCAGGACTCGCGACGGGACAGGGAGTCCACCTCCCGATTCTTAACGCTCACGTTCTCCGCAGTGTGGTGCTCGGCCCTCACCTCACCGTAGTCCACACCCAACGCCTGAAGCGCGTTCAACCCCTCTTGGACGAGCTCTTCCATCGCGTTCCCCCTTTTCAAATCCACCGCCGATCCTCAAGCGGGCGCGCCCTCGCCGCGCCCCCCGGTCCGATCTTACCGCGGAGATCGCGGGGGGGCGCGGTGGCCGTTTGCAGTTCAATCGTGCCCCGCCGAGCTCACGCTGCCTCGACCGCCACGACCTCGGGCACCTCTTCCTTCAGCATCCGCTCGATCGTGTTCTGGAGGGTCATCGTTGCCATCGGGCACCCGTGGCAAGCCCCGACCAGCCTCACGCGCACCACGCCGTCCTCCCTGACCTCGACGAGTTCCACATCGCCCCCGTCGGCTTGGAGGTACGTGCGAATGCCCTCCAGCGCCTCGCGTACCTTGTCTTCCATCTTCTGTTGCCTCCTTGTGCAGCTTGGTGCTCTGCCCGTGAAGGATACCCGTTCTTCTGGTTGAGGGGGGTGCGACCGGCAGGGGTTAGGTAGACTGGCTTCCGCGCCGGTCGCTCCTCTCGTCGGGGCGGTCCGGTGGGGAGGCGGAGGGCGACCTTGTCCGGCGTCGAGGTTCAGGAGCTGGAGCGGCGGATCGTGGGGGAGGTGCTGGCGGTTGTCGGCTGGTCCGCTGATGGCCTATTGGGGCGGGCCCTCGCGCGGGTCATCTCCCCTCCCGTGCGGCGGTTCGCGGAGGTGGCGGCGACCTGCGATCGCCTCGCGGCCGAAGAGGGGTTCGTCGCCGCGGGGAGGTGGTCGCTTTCCCAGTTGGCGGCCGATCTCCAGGTCGAGGGGGCGGAGCATGTTCCGTCCGCAGGTCCCGTGGTGATCGCGTCCAACCACCCTGGGGCGGTGAACGCCCTCGCCTTCGTGGCTAGTGTCGCGTCCGATTAATAGCATCAACTAAGCACCTTGGAACTGGTGCTCTTCCAATGCTTGCCTGGCACGGTGGATCTTGCGCAGGATCTCCTCCCCCTTCGCCTTCCATGTGTAGGGC